>DATNFP010000013.1:0-21942 GCA_035606335.1 Flavipsychrobacter sp.
ATATTTTGTCTTTTATTGTATTCTGCTCGTTTAATTCTTTTTTCTGGGCTAGCAATTCTTTGTTCAGTTTTCTTGTTCTCCTGAAGAAAAACATCAGAATAAAAAAAACTACGCATATAAGCAAAGCAACAAGTAGAATAATATTTTTTACTAACTGATTTCTGTGATTTATCAATTCAAGTCGTTGCACTTTGGCTTTTGATTTTTCCAGATCATAAGTAGATTGCAGGTCAGCTATTTCTTTTGCTCTTTCAACATTAAAAAGGCTATCTGAAATCTGACGATTTTGTTTCAAGGCATAAAACGCATTTTTATAATCTTTTTTCGACTCATAAACGTCTATCATTCCCTTGGTAACATCCATTTCTAATTGCTTATCTCCCACCTTATAAGCTATACCCAATGCTTCGTTCAGATAGCTATTGGCCTTTGCCATATCCTTATTGCTAACAATTTCCGCGATATTTATCAGGCATTTTATTTGGCCCTCGATCATGCCATCTTTTCTTGCTAACTCTAATCCTTTATTGAGATAATCGAGCGCCTTAGCATGTTCTCCTAATTGATCGTAGGCTATTCCTGAATTCATAGACGCCCAAAAACGGACACCAATATATTCATCCCCGGAATCTGTGTTACCAAGTACATACTGAAAATATTCCAGTCCTTTTTTCAGGTCTCCTTTCTTGCCATATAATTCTCCAAGATTGTTATAGACATAGAATATTTCCAACGTTGGCGCGCGACCTTTGTTTATGGCAATTGCTTTTTCATTATAAAAAATAGCTTTATCCGTATTACCGGTCAGATCATTTATTGTACCTAATTTTAGATAACATTCTATAATGCCATCAGTATCAGGTATGGATTCATAAATGTTTTGCGCTTTTAAAACATATTCTGTAGATGATTTAAAATTACCTTGTTTGCCATCTAATACCCCTAAGGAACAATATGAGCTGGCCAAGCCTACCTGGTAATTTGCTTCCTTAGCAAATTTTACCGAAGCTAAAAAATGCTGTCTTGCTATATCAAGCCTACCCATGTTATCATTTATCGAACCAGCCATCCCTTCAAGTAAGGATGCTCCTTTTTTATAATTAAGGCGTTGCGCAAGCTCTAAGCCTCTATTTATATATATAAATGATGAGTCTGGATTATTGAACCTATAATAGGCAGCTATGCGATCGTATAATGCTACTTTCTGCGTATCGTTGACTGTATTTAATCTGGCGAGTAATTCCGTAATAACATTATTTTGTGCACCAGCTAAAAGCGTTGAAAAAACAAATGCAAAAAGGAGGCTTACAGCGCGAAACGATTTATTAAACACTTTATACAAGGGGTTGATTTTTATTTAACAATTTTATCTATTGAGGCCTGTGCAAGCGGATGATAATTTACCCGATACTTTGCATATAATGATTTTGCCATTTCCTGTTTGCCGGTCTTCATCATTTCTCCATATAGTGGTTGAAGGAACTTCTCACGACCAACGGTACTTAGAAAATTCTCCATGGCTGGATAAGCTTTTTTATAGTCTGTTTTTATAGACATAAGATACCACAAATCAGCTATTTCGCTATTACCCGAAGTTGTAAAATGAAAAGCATTATCCAATTGCACCATTTTATCCATTGGCAATGGGGCAGGTAAATTACGCAGGAAATGTAACCACTCAAATGTAGTCCAGCCAGTAGTATTCAATTGTCCTGCCGGAGTACCACTTAAAAATTGTTCACGAACTGTATCAACAACTTTAAATCGTTCAGGAATAACACGAGGGCAATTAGCCGGTATACCAGGGCCATATACCCACGCATTGATGTTGATCTTATTTTCTATTGAGCTATCGCCTTTTATCAGATTTGCTCGCAGGTAAATAAGGAATTGCTCTGTATTAATAGATTTAAAAGCATGTTCGTTAAAGTATTTTATCAGGAATGCGTCCCATTTTTCCCTGCCTACTGTATTTTCGATCAGCTTAAGAAAATGTGAGCCTTTTTCATAAGGAATATCCGTAAACCCATCTTCTGTACTACGACCTTTAAGATCTGCTTTCAACCACGTGTCGCGGCTATCTTTTCCTAATTCGTTTACCTGGTCTACAAGATCCTGGTAACCTATATCCCAAAGCATATCAGAATAATCTTTGCCTTTCAAGGCTTGCATAATGCGGCGTTCGAAATAATCTGTAAATCCTTCATTGAGCCAAAAATCATCCCACGTAGCATTGGTAACAAGATTACCACTCCAGCTATGTGCCAGTTCGTGAGCCACAAGACTAACCAGCGAACGGTCGCCAGCGATAACTGTAGGTGTAGCAAAAGTGAGGCGTGGATTTTCCATGCCGCCTATTGGGAAGCCTGGAGGTAATACTAATACATCATATCTACCCCAACGATAAGGCCCATATAATTTTTCAGCAGCATTTACCATTTTACCAACATCTTCAAATTCCCATCGAGCCTTATCAACCATTCCGGGTTCTGCATATACCCCTGTGCGGTTATCAATGCTTCTGAAAGCAATATCCCCCACTGCAAGTGCCATCAGGTATGCGGGGATAGGATTATCCATCGTGAAATGATAAATACCACTATCGCTTACCTGCTGCGTATTTTCGGCGCTCATTAGCGCCATCAATCCTTTTGGCACGGTAACACGGGCGGTATAGGTAAATCGAATACCTGGGCCATCAGGACAAGGTACCCATGTACGGGCAAAAATGGATTCGGATTGAGTATAAAGGAAAGGATGGGTTTTATCGTGCGTCTGCTGCGGACTGAGCCATTGTAAGGCAGTAGCATTTTTACCTGTCTTGTAGTAAATCGTCACAGTCCTGCTATCATTATTTATTGGAATATTCAATCTACTACCAAGAAATTGTATGGGGCTATCTAATGTATGCTGCACCTTATTACCGTCTACCAATACACTATCTATGGTTAAGTCATAGGTATCCAATTTAAGTGTATTTACCTTATCCTTATTTTCTATTGCCCATGATGCGGCACCACTAATATTATGATGTTCCATATCGACCTTAATATCCAGATCAAGATGCTTCATGGTAACACTATCAGCATTCGATAAAGTATGCCAGTCTTTTTCAACAGTGTCTTTTGCTATTTGAGGTTGTGTGGTATTCATTTTAGGGGGATTGCTATTACAAGCAGACATTATTACTACAGCCAATAATAAAGCAACGGTAATCCGATTCATTTACTATGTATTGAAATTATAAATTGTTTAAGTATTATTCAAGTTCTGATTTAATCATACTTTCCCAACTTGTGTTAGCATAGCTGTCCCATACAAGCCATAGCAAACCACCAGATAATAACAGGAAAACAAGTTTGAGCCAGAACATATGAATAGCCATATAATGTCCAAAACCAAGCCCTCCTACTACTATCATAGAGATGAAAACCTTTATAATGCGCACACCACCCTGTTTTGTCTGCTCTATAATAGAAAATGGCAAATGCCTGAAACCTATCCTCATAATGCAAGCAGAAAATAGTGTAACATTTATTAATGCCAATACTACATCTATAATTGCAGATATTCCCCAGACAGACACAATGAATATACCTAGTACTGCAAAAAATGGAATAAAATATTTTACCCAAATAGCTTTAAAGCCTCCGGACATAACCTTACCAGGAGTCACTAAAGGTGACGCATAATATATCCATGCTGCTTTGTATTGATCGGACATGGTAAGGTAAGTAAGCGCCTGCATGAGAACAAAAGAGCACAGATATAAAAGTAACAGATAGCTTGGATTTTCTTTTAAACCATGCCATACATTGTTCAGCGGTTCTCTTTTGGTTGTAAGCAGATAAAAAAAGTAAACCGGGACATAAGCAAATGTTGGATAAACCCTCATTTTGAAAGAACGGCTTCTGGAAGTCTGGAGCCATGTAATAATAAATCCTGCCTTAGCAGCATCTGATCTGTTGAATATATCAGCAAGCTTTTTGTAAAATTTCTTGCCGCTGCGGCTTGTAGTTTTGACAGCAATTTTTTGTTCTGAAGGCTCTATGCTATCCATTTCACCTATTTTATCGGCAAACTGCGGAGATAACCATCTTACTGTAATAAATAAGCAAATAAGAGGGAAAAGAACCGCCAGAGAGCTAAGCCAAACCGTTCCCGGCAACCCGGCAGGAAAGCCCAGCCACGACCAACATGCGGCCAGCCAATAGGAGGGCAACCACCGCATAGATGCAAAATCATGAATATTGAAATTCACCAAACGCCGGGCATCAAATAAACGGGGCAATAAATAAGCACAGGCAAAAAATAATATTGAGAAAATTATCTGGAAATAATTGATGATCTCTTTAAAACGGCCTGGCTTGGCAAGTCTTAGCAACAACAAATAAATGCCGTTAACAAAAAACAAAGCCATAAATACCATCAGCACTAAAGGCAATGGAAAGAGCACAACAGATTTCCAGCCATCCATTATACCGAGAATAACCCAACCGGCTATGGACATAGGGAAAACTATGCGCAACAGATATATGAAAACATATAACAAACGCGAAAGAACAAGTGTCCGGTCGTTTACAGGGCGAGGTAGCAATGTATATTTGTCGCGGGCATCGAAAAGCACATTTGAAAAATCTGTGATGAGCATAAACGTTAGCATGAACAGAAATAAGGTAAAATAAAATGCTAACGAAAATATTCTATCAGGTATCGCCAACGGGAGTGTATACAATATTCCCATTATAAAGGACAAGAAGATATTAAGCAACGAACCATACTTTCTATCCTTTTTAACCCTTTGCTGCCGGCCAAAAGAAAGTGGCTTACGGTCATCCAACGTTAAACGGACTTTAAGGATCGCTTTTAACTGTTCCACATCGGCCCCCATACTCTTCCAGAGACCCGATGGTAACATTGCCAGTTTTAAAAAGAGTTTATTCATGGAGGGTTTTATTCGTTATTTTTTTGAGAAAATACCGATGCAAACTCATCAGCTTTTTGAGACTGGCTTCCGTCGGAGGTAAGCTTTGCAAATATCTGTTCAAGAGACTCATTGGTATCTTGCTTAAGCTCGCTTATGGTAGCATTAGCAATAATGCTTCCCTTGTCGATAAGCACTATTCGGTCCGATACTTTTTCTACCACATCCATCATATGAGAGCAATAGAATATGGTTTTGCCTTCCTGCTTCATCACCTGCAAGAGTTCTTTCACCATTATTACAGCATTAGCATCGAGACCCGACAACGGTTCATCTAGGATAATGATGGAGGGATTATGAAGAAGGCCTGAAGTAATCAGCACTTTCTGCTTCATACCTTTGGAGAAGCTATCCATACGCTGGTCTATATTGCCAAGCAGGCCAAAAGAATCGAGCATTTTGCGGGAACGATCTTCGATCACCTCATCAGACAGATGATAAAGTTTGCCCACAAACGTGAGATATTCACGGGGTGTAAGCAGGTCATATATTTCAGCAAGCTCAGGTATATAGCCGATCATTTTTTTAATCTCCAGAACATTGTCTTTAAGAACTTTCCCCGCTACCATTACTTCTCCAGTATATTCCTGTATGATACCTGTAAGTATTTTTACCGTTGTTGATTTACCGGCGCCATTGGGGCCAATATATCCTATGATCTGGCCAGGATAAACATCCAGGTTGATGTTGTTTAAGACTGCTTTATCGCCATACTTTTTACTAAGTTGGCGTATGGTAATTATTGGTTCCATGCTTGTAAAATTAAAATTCCTTCAACACTAAAGTATTGAAGGAATTAAATAAATTATTATGATATAAGTAAATACTTTACAGGCTAATTTACAACTAATATTTTATAAGCCTAAAAGCATGAGACCATTCATTGCGAAGAAACCCTGGTATGCACCACAACATGCACAATGGCTCTATAGCCCTGGCAGCGGTAGCTTTTCCCATATCGCTAACCTCCCAACCAAATTTATCTAATATATCATGCACTTCTTTCCTGGCATTCTCATTATTACCACAAATAAACATAGTAGGCTTACCCTCTTTATCGGGAGGATTCACCATTTCGGTATTGCCCACACTATTAAAAGCTTTTACGAAATGTATCTCCGGGAATTGCTCTTGCAGCATTTCCATTAAAGATTCATCAAGACTTGTAAAACATTTTAATACTCCATTCTCAGGTGGTGCATCTGCAATAGGATTGCAAGTATCGATCACAGTTTTTTCATGCAAGTTTTGCGGTCCTGCTTCTTCTACAGCCTGGATTGCTACCTTACCCTTTACTGTTAATACAATTATTTCTCCGAACTCAGCAGCGTCCGCAAAACTGCCAATCTTTGCTTTGTCTCCTCCTTTTTCTTTCCAGTCCTTTATTTTTCCCAAATCGTGAGAACTAAGCATTACTTCATGGCCATACTTTAAAAAGCCATTGCCCAACGCATGAGCAACAGGCCCCGACCCAATAATTCCAATTTTTTTCATAGTCGATGATTTACTATAGGAAAATTAAAAGAAATATTGGGAAAAAGGGGCAAAATGATTATCAATTCTGATTATAAGAGTAATTGTAATTTAATTATACTTTTATTGTAATTATATTGGAAAAGGCTACCTTATGAACCATTCTACTGCTCGCAAATTAATTTATTGCATTACCTTATTCTTATTTTGCAACCTTAAACTTGCAGCCTTTCCCAAAAATGACTACAGCAGTGATACACTAACCGTGACAGAGCGGCTACAATTGGAGAAAGCAACCAGAAATTCATTTCTTGGATATTATGAACTGGCAGATAGTTTTTCAAAACGAAGAGATAGTGTCAATGCGAGCAAATTGCTACTAAAGATTGACCCCTATTATTTCTTTTATATAAATCAAACCCCAGAATCTATTGATCATTTTCTTTCCACCCAATTTAAGCTAATTGATAGTATCCAAAGACAGTATGTGCAACTTTTTGATAGCTTGTATAATGCCCCTAAATCGGATAGTTACGATACATTTAAGCGGATGCATGAAGAAGATCAACAGATAAGAAATATTTTAGATAAAGCAAACGACAGCTTTACTTATGCGAAGGAAGAACAAAGAATGCGATCTACAGATAGTATCCATACTAATTATCTATGCAATTACCTATCTAAATATGGGTGGCCAACAATCAGAAATGGGTCGTTTTATGCAACACTCTTAGCCATTCATGGACATGAGCATTACAATTTCTACGTGCCTTTTATGAAAAGGGCCATTTTAAGTGGAAACTCTTTCCTAAGCGCGCTGGATTTAATCTTATATTGGAAAAAAGATGAATCAACGTTTGCTAACTTAAAAAAAATAATAGCCACTCCCAAAAAGGCTGTTTTTGATGTTGGCAGCATGCTTAATTATCAACTACCTTCCTCTTTAGATAGGATTGAAAAAGTAGTAAAATCTCATTGTCCAATAAGACTTTATTTAGTCTATGAGAGTCCTACGAATGAACAATTTAAAGGTTGGTTTGCAAAAATGCATGATCGAAACAATGAAAACGAGAATGGAGTAATTATACAGCAATTATTTGATGATTTACAAATAGATTGCCCTAAAAGTTTAATAAAAGGCATTTGGGATATCTGGTATCTTCCTTCTGACCGAACCAGAATGATATTGTATGTTATCTACAATTAAGGTCATTTAAACTTAAGACTTATCCCCTGTTCCCTACTTTACTTCATCCGGATGATTGAGCCCATGTAACGTATCGAGAATATGTTTCTTGACAAGAACACTTTTGGAAGCTTCAAATTCTGCTTTAAGAAAAGACTTTAGATCGGAAGGATGCTGCATATTTTTCAATGCTTTTTGTCTTTTCAGATATTTGATAGTGCGGTATTTCATAAAATTGCGAGCTTTTGCTTTAATGGGCAAAGCAATTTATCAATAATCCGTGAATTAAAATCAGGATACCAAACATTTTTTAATAAAAAGTTATCACAGAGCATTAAGTTTGTCATTATATTAATATTTATGAAAAAAGCAGCCATAACCATTGCTTTATGTCTTTCGATTTTTGTTTTTGATAGCAACCAGGTTAGAGCCAGGAACAACAATATGAACAATATCAATTCAGGGTTTGATAATTATAAAAACAATTTTGTAGAAGCATTATGGAAAATATACCCTACATGGGCAAGCAGTGTAGGCTATCATAAGTATGATAGTGTACTTGTGATACCCAATGATGTTAACAGGAAAAAAGAATTAGCATTTTGCAAAGCAAACCTCGATTCTCTTAAAAGTTTTAATCTCTCTGAACTTTCTGATAACAATAAAACAGATTATCATCTTATCGAAAATCAGTTACAATCAACTCAATGGGCAATTACAGAAGAAAAAGAATATGAATGGAACCCCGCAATGTATAATGTATCCGAAAGCTTTGCGGTAATGTTAGGGAACGATTATGAACCGCTTGATAAACGGCTGCGCGATTTCTATATAAGGATGAAAGATGTGCCGGCTTATTACGATGCAGCAAAAAAAAATATAAAATCGCCCACAGTAGAGCATACTCAATTAGCAATAGAACAAAACGAGGGAGGACTGTCTACGTTTGAAGGAGATTTGAGAGACTCGTTAAAAAAATCAAAACTAAGTAAAGCAGAAAAAATACAAATCTATAGCCGTTCAGAGCAGACCATTGCAGCAATAGTAGATTATACAGAATGGCTTAAACATCTGACCAATGACCATCCAAGAAGCTTTCGCTTAGGAAAAGAACTTTATGCTAAAAAATTTGAGTTCGATATACAATCTGCTTATACTGCCGATCAGATCTATAAAAAAGCAGTAGAGCATAAAGATGAATTACATAAAGAGATGTATGCCATCACCCAACAGCTATGGCCAAAATATTTTCCCGGGAAAAGCATACCTGAAAATAAATTGATAGCCATCAAGGAAATGATAGATACTCTATCTGTGAATCATGTAGCGCCCGATTCTTTCCAGGCTGCTATCGAAGAACAATTGCCCAAACTGATCGCCTTCATAAAAAAGAAAGACCTTATTTATATAGACCCATCCAAGCCACTGGTAGTAAGAAAAGAACCAGGGTATATGGCGGGGGTGGCTGGAGCTTCTATTACCGCGCCGGGTCCCTATGATAAAGAGGGTAATACCTATTATAATGTTGGTAGCCTGGAGGGCTGGAGCAAAGAGCGATCAGAAAGCTATCTACGCGAGTACAATGACTATATACTGCAAATACTGAACATGCACGAAGCTATCCCGGGTCATTACACGCAGCTTGTATATTCCAATCAATCGCCAAGCATCATTAAATCAATTTTGGGAAATGGTGCAATGATAGAAGGATGGGCAGTATATACCGAACGTATGATGCTGGAAAACGGCTATGATAGTAAGAATACAGAAGACAACGGTGAAGCCTCACCGGAGATGTGGCTGATGTATTACAAATGGAATTTGCGCTCAACCTGTAACACAATTTTAGATTATAGTGTGCATGCAAAAAATATGAGCAAGGAAGATGCAATAAATATGCTAACAAATGAAGCGTTCCAGCAACAGGCGGAAGCAGAAGGAAAGTGGAAAAGGGTTTCTGTGACACAAGTGCAGCTATGCTCTTATTTCACCGGTTATACAGAGATATATGAATTTAGAGATGAATTAAAGAAAAAAGAGAAAAATCGGTTTAAGCTAAAACAATTCCATGAAAAGTTCTTAAGCTATGGAAGCGCTCCGGTAAAGTATATAAAGCAACTGATGCTTGAAGAAATGGATTAGTTGCAATGACTCTTTATAGTTTGAGATAATAACCTTTCGAATTTTATTACATCTGCAGGGCAGTTGTGCTTATCTACAATTGTCATATTATCGTAGCTGATAAGGTCTATTTGCATGTGAAATAGATAACTTTCTCCCAGATAATTACAATGAACAACAAATGTGCTGCTATCGTTATTATGCAGGGGCTCAAACATAAATCCCATTAGGGCCCCGTTGTGAAGTATATTTTTCTGAAAATTGTGTGTCATAGTGTGGTATGTAATCTTGTATAAAGATGATACCAATCACTTGAAGCATAAAATTAAATTATCATGTTAACCTTTTGATTGCATCTGGTTAACATCTTATTAATAATTCAAAAACCTACCTTTCTTATAAGTGTTACAGCTTGAGCCAGCGCAATGCTGGAACCACGCCATTACAAAATAATATTTAAGCAGGTTGAAATTTAATGCTTAAGCCGGCACTTAGCCCTGGTAGCATGGCAGGTAATACTCCGGTATTTTGCCTTAAATCTTTCAAAAGCTTATCAGGTTCTAATAAACTGCCGATCATCAAATCTACTTTGGGGCTTTTCCCTTTAGCTGGCACAGCCCTGTAAACCTCAAGCTTCTGTTTATTTAACTCAATAGCTTTAACACATAATGCCCGTATATAGTATTTATTAAATTCATTTTGAGAAAAATTTCTTGCTTCTCTCGCATCAACTCTTTTGCCAAAAGCTTCATATTTATTAAAAGTATCACTGCTTTCCAGTGAAGCCCAAAGTGTTTCTTCATCTCCTGCTGCACAAGCTTCCTTTAAACAGGAGAGGTATATATTTCTGCCGTTATTATTAAACTTGGGACTATAAAAAAATGTTTTTCTTGAGACATCAAATAATATCTCATTGAGCATAAGCTCTCTAATCTCATTATTAAGATCAACCAATGTCAACTTATCCATAGTATCTTTATTTACTTTTCTAAAAGAACAGATTTTTCATCTTTAGGATCTCTCAGCTTTAAAATAACCGAAAGTACTACCAGGCTAATGATCGTTGCAAAAAAACACCATACAGAAATAACGTAATAGTGATAAAATATTCTTGACAACGTATATGAAACCAGGAAAATAAATGCCAGCCACCGAATGCCTTTAATACTGGAAATGGAAGGTGGTAATACAGTGGGAATAAAATAAAGTAGCCCAAAGTACCATTTATCAGCAAAAGCAAAATGCAAAACATACCTGATGTGATGTTGTTCTATAATCGCAGATGCGCCATACACTTTAAGACAATAACCAAAATATATCCCAAATAAAACACCAAAACCTAACAGTGAGAATAATATTTTTTTACGCCTAAAATTATTTTCAAGCAACAGGACAGAAAATGGTATCAATATTGGCCAAACAATACAGGCAATTACTAAGAAAGTATAAGTAGCACCCGTTTCCCAGTGAACATAAACGGGATTAGCCAAAGCCAACCACAAAATACCCTCTATAAATTGCTGTACAGAAAAGATAACAGGTATGCAGGCAAAAACCCGCTGAGGAGTAGTTTTTGAACTATAAATTGAAGCGGCCCCAATAATAGAAAGAACAACACCAGCCGAAAAACTTGCACCTGCTGAAAAACACATTTGGTTTTATCTCCGCATTTTAGTCTGAAAGAAATTATCAGGAAGCATACAAGGTACTCTATTAATTTATAAATGCCTGTTTTAAAAAAAGATCAGGATCTTGCTCAAAAAGATAAATACCTAATATTGAGAAGATATTAACATATAAAACGGTACCTTTATGATCAATAGAAAAAGCGAATTAACTTCAGTTTTCCTTTCTTCCACTTCGCACACTTTATAAAGTGGCATCGTTAAATTCAATTTTTTGCGCTATTCTCTATCCTTTTTTCACACTTAAATTGAATTTATGCCAATTCTCATTTTTTTCATTGCCTTATGGTATCTATCGCTGTTTTCACAAACTTTTTTTCAGCACAGATATGCAGCTCATGGTGCTTTTAAAATGAGCAAAGGCTGGGAACGTTTCTTTTTTATACTAGCCTATATTACACAAGGCTCTTCTTATATGAGTCCACGCGCATATGCCATTATGCATAGGTTGCATCACGCATACACGGATACAGAAAAAGATCCGCACTCTCCTTCTTATTCTAAAAATATTTTTACCATGATGTGGCGCACCAGGATGATCTATACTAACATTTTTAAAGAAAATACAGAAATAGAGCAACGTTTTAAAAAGAATTTGCCTGAATGGAGAGGATTTGACAGGTGGGCAAATTCAGGTATATCAAGATTACTTTGGGTGGGACTGTACGTTACTTTCTTTATATTATTTGCGCCAACCGCGTGGTGGTTTTTATTAATACCTGTAGTGGTAAGTATGGGAGCAGTGCACGGAGCTATCATTAATTGGTATGCACACAAATACGGATACAAGAATTATAAACTAAAGAATACATCTGAAAATCTGTTCAGCATAGATATATTGATGTTGGGGGAATCTTATCATAACAATCACCACAAATATCCTTCAGCAATAAACTTTGGTAAACGCTGGCACGAGATAGATCCTATTTATCCGATGATACGCCTGTTTGCCTGGTTAGGTATAATTGAATTACCAAAATTAGTGCCTATAACGCTGCATTATCAGGAAACTTCAAAGAAACAATAAGATCAAACTTTATAATAATGAAGATGGGGAAGTGTCATATTAATGACTTACTTGTCCTTCTTCGTTTTTCTTTTAAGAACAATTGCTCCTGCGCAGCATCCATAAATAAGGCTGCATCTATTGTATCAACGCCTCTTGTTTCATTAAAAAGTACCTGGTAGGCATTGCCATCGTACATTGCCCTGACTTCGAATTTATGTGGTCTTAGCCATATAGGTATTTCACTAAGCGGAAGATTGACGCGGCACCTTATCAGCTGTATATTGTCATTATCCTCCATCTCATACAATAATGGGATAGACATTTGCTGATTGTTTGAAGCCATATAATTAATCACAATTGAACTTTCCATAACAGTTTATTTTAAATAGGTATTATAAGTATGAATCTGTTTTATCGTAGCAACATGAACGTTAATTGAACGCTGCATGAACAAAGTATTATTTAGATGCCGGACGGCATCTTCAGCTTCCAGCTCTTTCATTTTTATGAATGCAAATCCCCTACAGATATTAGTGAACGTATCTTTAATAATAATCACGCTCTGTACTTCTCCAAATTTTATAAAAAGCTGATATAAATCGTCATCCCTTACCTCAGTATTCAAATTACTAACAAAAAGTTCCATAAATAAAGTATAAAGGAATAAGCGTTAAGGTGAAGCCGAAGAGGTTGCTACAGATCAGCGGATACGAAACATCAAAAAACGACTTACTAAAGGTAGCTCTAATTCATTAGGGCGAAAAATATATTTTATCCCAGGATGTCGTAACCCGTGCTAATAGAGCGTCAACGTGAATGTTATGGTAAATTATTGTAAATGAAAAAGTGCTCCAAGTGATAAGACTCCTTGAAACCCTTCCCAAATTTAGAGCTCCTGGGTTCAAACTGATTGACCATACAAAATGAAAAAGGGCTCCAAGTGATAAGACTCCTTGAAACCCTTCCCAGATTTAGTGACGAGAAATATGCTTATACACATCCACCCTTCTTTTCAGCTATGGCAAGTTGTGACTGGACGTTATTTGAAGATTACACGTTCATGTTACTGCGTTTGCTGGGTATCCATGAACTACATCGTTTTCCTCAAACCGATAACCGTGGAAAAGCGGATGGTTTCTTTAAGTTAGGTAGTCTCTCTGTGCTTTATGATGCTACATTGGAGTCGAACTTCGAGCGGGTAAAAAGCGCACAGTTAGAAAACTTTATTCATCAATTAAAGAATGACAACATTAAAATCAATGAAAAAATAGTCTATACCATTAAAGATACGGATAGGCAAGTATGGATCATAACACGAGGTAATGTTATTCGTTCCTTAAAAATGCATGACCAAATAGAGATTAAAGAAATCCCATACACGAAGCTTATTGAAATTTACAATAATCGCTTGCGTGAAGAATTACAAACCCTCCAATTATCCAGGTTATTGAAAGAGTTAGTTTAGTCACTGTTATAAACAAAAGATTTAAAAAATCAACGTGAAAAATACCCTTTTCCGGTAAAATTCTTCCATATACCTTGTGCCTTTCCTCCGTAGAAAGTTTGTAATTCGTTTGACGATATCCACACGCATATAAGTAGAAATGGTATCAGGACTATCATAGAATAATAAACAAATGTTAATATTAACGTTATATTAATTACTAACCGTCAATTACATTTGCGATAAGGTAAGAGTATGAAATTTAGTATTCACTTAATTCTATCAATTTTTATTTTCACTTCTGCATTAGCCCAGGAAGAATCTTCTGTTATCCAGCAACAAGGTACCCATTACATCGACCTTAAGCTTCATGCTTTAGATAAATACAACAATTACTTACAACAACAGCAACAACGACTAATTAATCGCCTTAAGCGAAAAGAAAAACATTTTGCTAAAAGGTTGAAAAATACTGATTCTGCAGCCTATGTCCGTTATATCCACCAGCAATTGTCTTATGATTCCATAGGCAGACTAATGAATGCAGATAGTGCAACCATAGCTGCTAAAACTCCCAAAAGAAAAGATCCACTCATAGATAGCCTGAAAGGAGTAGCAGCCTTAGTACAAAGCCAATCAAATGTCCCTGGCACTTCACAGGTACCGGCCTATAATGCAGAACTCGCCAAAGCACAAAGTGAGTTGAATTATCACAGTTATGTAAATGACCTGATCACCCAGCGTACCAACTATCTCAAGGGAGTGGCATCTCATGGGAATATCCCGGGTATATCAGGGATAGAGCAACAGGTGTTTTATGGCAAGGCAAAGATGAATGTATATAAGGAGATGGAAGAAGACCCATCGAAAGCTGAAGACAAAGCACTGGAATACCTGGAAGGCACACCGGGATTTGAGAAATATATGAACAATGCCACTGCAGGACCCAATAGTATGCAAAGCCTGAGCGGAAATGTGAGTGCAGCTGACCTGGAGAAAATGGGTTTCCAGACCAAGAGCCAACTGCAATCGAGCCTTCAATCGAAATTTGGTAACAACCTGGGAGGAGTAGCCCGGCAGATGAGCAGCCAGATAAGTCAATTTCAGCAACAGGCGAATGGTATTACCAGTGATATCAGCAACGCAAAACAAACGATGCAATCTGCAAAACAGTTGAAACATTTTCATATGCAAAAACCATCATTCAAAATAAACCCGATGGCAGAATTGCCATTCTGGAAGAGAATAACAAAGCAATACAATTTCCAAACTACAAGACCAACCATAGATGGCAAACCAGCGATGCTGAACCTTTCAGCCATGGCAGGATATAAACAAAATCCCAAGCTGACGTATGGATTAGGGATAGCATCCTCAATAGGGTTAGGACAGAGCTGGACGAATGTACATCTATCTTTTCAGGGATTGGGATTAAGAAGCTATGTAAACTGGCAGTGGCAATATGGTATTGGCGTATATGGTGGTTATGAGCGAATGTACAAACAGACAGTGTTTGTTGGCAACACTCAAATACCAACAATAGATACAATACCCACAGTACACAACACAAGCACCTATACAGAAAGTTTACTCATAGGCCTCACAAAGAGCTACAGGATAAATAATAAATGGAACGGACAGCTACAGATATTGTACGATATCTGGTGGCAACAGGAAGGCTTGAGATCACCTATTCTTTTACGATTTGCAACAATGACAAAATAACCACGATATATGAGAAAAATCAGACTCCTATTTTTAATGACAACAGCAATGGTGCAATCGCAGTACCTGGTGGCGCAAACCACCACTTAAAGATAATAATCGATACGTTGTTTACTCTTCCCGGAGCATTTTTTCGATGGATGGTTACAGGATTTAAAAAGCCGTTTGTTGAAGTGTATGGTGAAGGGGATCAAACCGATATAGTTATTGGTGCCTTATTCATGTTTGTTGTCATGGTTGTGATAATAGTAATTTCAAATTTAACCGTTCATAAATAAGGGCTTTCTTGACTATGATTTATAAATTCAAGTTTTCACTTAAAAGCCACAAAAGACCAAGGAAACTATTTTGGTCATTAAACGATTATGACTCCTTATTAAAAAGTATGCAAATTGTATGCAAATGAAAAAGGGCTCCAAATGATAAGACTCCTTGAAACCCTTCCCAGATTTAGAGCTCCTGGATTCAAACTGATTGACCGTGTAAAATGAAAAAGGGCTCCAGTGATAAGACTCCTTGAAACCCTTCCCAGATTTAGAGCTCCTGGATTCAAACTGATTGACCATGTAAAATGAAAAAGGGCTCCAAGTGATAAGACTCCTTGAAACCCTTCCCAGATTTAGTGACCTCGTCAGGATTCAAACCTGAAACCTTTTGATCCGTAGTCAAATGCTCTATTCAGTTGAGCTACGAGGCCATCCGTTTTTAAAACCGGATTGCAAAGATAACTAGTCTATATGATTTTACAAACATTTAATAAGGCATAAAATAGAAATGTTATTTTGCCATAAAATATCTGTTTCTCACGATGAATATTGAAATATGGTCTATAGGAAAAGACAATGAACCTTTTATAGAAGAAGGCATACTTTATTATTTTCAAAAAATAAAACCTTATTGCAATATAGAACTTGTCGTTATACAACTTCCTAAAAAAACTACTACTACTGATATAGAACGCTCGAAAACACAAGAAGAAGAGGCTATATTGAAAAAATTGCAACCAACTCATTATTTAATTTTATTAGACGAAAAAGGAAAATCATATAACTCTATTCAGTGGTCGCAACAATTTCAGCAATTCATGAATCAGGGAATAAAAACACTTGTTATATTAATAGGCGGCGCATTTGGAGTGACAGATAATATAAGAAAATGTGCAAAGCAAACGTGGTCTTTATCAACTTTGGTTTTCCCACATCAACTGGTCAGATTAATTGTTGCGGAACAGATATACAGAACATTTAGTATTTTAAATAATTCTCCCTATCATCATGTATAAACTAACTATTTTCGCTAAATAAAGTTTTTTCTTCCATTATGATCTACACATTAATAATAGTAGTGGTAACAGCCTTGATCTCTATTGCTGCTTTTAATAATGAAGAATTGTTCAACAAGCTGATATTGTGGCCGAGAAAAATGGACAATGTAGCAGAATATTACAGACTGCTTAGTTCAGGCTTTATCCATGCAGATTGGATGCATCTTATTTTCAATATGCTTACGTTATACCTATTCGGAGTAGCAGTGGAAAAGATCTTTTATGCAATGGATATGCATAATTTATTTCTTGTACTTTATCTTGCTGGCATTGTTGTGGCGTCACTCCCCTCTTTTATAAAAAACAGAAATAATAGTTATTACCGCTCATTGGGCGCTTCCGGTGGTGTAGCAGCCATACTATTCTCTTATGTATATTTTGCACCGTGGACTAAAATACTTATATGGTTTATACCTGTACCGGGAATAATAGCTGGTGTACTATATCTTTTATATTCTGCATATTCATCCAGAAAAGGAAACAGCTCCATAAATCATGATGCACATTTCTGGGGTGCGGTATTTGGTTTTGTATTTACCCTATTAATTGATAGCAGCCACGGACAAAGCTTTCTGAACCAACTGATACATCCTTATTTCTAAACTTTTTTTTGCTCTATCCGCAAAACTTGTTCAGTTGTATCCTTCACTTTAAATCGTTCGTCAAGCCGCATGCCAGCTACCCAGGCTATGCGTTTTTGAATTTCCAATATCCAGATATGCTCTTTTTCATGCAATCCCAGTTTCTGATCTATAAAAAAACGGCTTAGCTTTTTCTTTTTCATATCCATGCCAAACGGATAAAAATAGTCGCCCGTATGCCATTTGCGTAATATTATAGGGAACTCTACCCTTTTCATATCAATGTAGGCAACATTGCTCTCTGTGGGTATCTTCTCGGGCTTTTTCTCTATCGAAAAATGAAAGTGATATTTGCCTATATCTATTACTCCAGGAGCGCCCTGAACAGTAATAAAATCAGTGCTATCGCCTGGAATAGTTGTAACAATTAAAAAATCTCTGTTGCGAATAATGCGATGTGTAGATGAAGCGATAAAATGACCGCTCTCGGCAGCAAACAAACCAATGATATGTGGAACCTGCGAAGAATTAAATCCAAATGGGTGAAATAATTCGTAACACAAAGTTTCCAACGGCTGACGACCCTGTAGCTTAAGGATGGGGATATAATAGTCCTGTCCGCGTTGTTCCAATAATTTTTTTCTTTCTTCTTCTATAGCCTTTTTATATAATAATTCGGCTTGTGAAAAACGCTGTATGCTTTCATTAACCCTGCTAATTGCATCGGGAAACCATTCTTTCACGACTGGAATAATATGATGCCTTACGGCATTACGCAGATAGACATCGGTAGCATTTGATGAATCTTCACGGAATTCAATATGATTTGCAATAGCATATTCTGCCAATGACTCCCTGGAAGCAAAAAGTAATGGACGTATAATATTGCCATTCTGTTCAGGTATTGCATGCAGCCCGGCTATACCCGTACCCTTAAATAAATTCATCAGCAAAGTTTCCATATTGTCGTTTGCATGATGTGCAGTGGCTATTTTGGCATAGCCGTTTTCCATACGTACATTATCCAGCCATTCATACCGCAATATGCGCGCTGTTTCCTGTGTCCCTTTATTCCATTCTTCTGATTTTTTCTTTGTATCAAATCTTATCGTATGAAACGGAATTTTATTGGCAATGGTCCACTCACGCACCAATTGCTCATCCATATCAGCATCCTTATCACGTAATTGAAAGTTGCAATGCGCTATGGCAAATTTTATATCACTTTTCAGGAAAAGGCTTGCCATTACCATAGAATCAATACCACCGCTTACCGCAAGAAGTACAGTTTGCTTATCTGTAATAAATCTCTTTTTCTGCCAGTTTTCCTGAAATTGTTCTGGTAATTTGCTGCTCATAATAGGTCGTCGTGTGCTGCCTGCAATTCGTTGTAAGTGTGCATATCTCTTGCTTTCTTAGCCTGCTCCATACCCCGTTCATAGACAGTCATTGCTAATTGTTGCTCTCCTATCCTTTCCAGTAATTTCCCTAAATGGTAATAAGTGGCTATATAACCCGGGTCTGTAACTACATTCTTTTCAAAAAGGCCTCTTGCATCTTCATCATTCCCTAACTTAACGTATTCCAATGCCAATGCATGATTTAAGAAACAATCTTCAGGAGATTCTTTTAAAAAAGCTTGTATCTGTTCTATTCTATTATCCATATTGCTTTGATACGTAAAATTAACAAAGTGATCCGAACCTTCGAAAACGCAAAAAAATAAAGCCACGAACGCAGCTTTATTTTTTTATTATGAATAGTTTGATCATTTAGCGATCAATAAACGCGTCACCAGTTTAGCATTATTATTCGTAGCATCAGTATATAGTAGTGTGTACATGCCATTTGCTAGGTTAGTAACATTAATATTTTGCAGGTTATTATTACAACCCTGCTGCAACACTACTCTACCCAAGGCATCAATAACATTTAAAACACCTTTTACATGGTCAATTCCTGTAATGCTAACTGTTACATTGTTTTGAGCCGGATTAGGATATGCCTCGATTCCAGCAACTTCATTTAACTGAGAAATAGAAGCAACCCCTGTAGTACCAACAGTAGTAAAATACTGAGTGAACCCACAACCGAAATCACCTGAAAAATAGCTATTGAGCTTTATCGCAAATGGAGATCCCATAGGTGTGACCCTTATAGAACCAGTGCCCACATAGCTCGCATCTAACCAGCTAAGGCCATCGCAGGCTGTATTTTCTACTACTAATTTATAGCAATTGGTAGCAAGATTAACAGTATCCTGATAGGCAGTGCTGAGAGCATTGTTTGCTCGTTGTGCAACCAGGTTATTATTTAGGTCGTATAATTTCCAATCTATAGAGCTGGTTGTGCCGTCAAGTGTCGCTTTATCTGTTTGTAATGAGATAACAAGTTTTGAAGACCATTTAGGAGCCGATAGGAACGATGTGCTTATTGTATTATTTGTTGTATCATCATCCACTGCTCCATTCACCTGCGCAATTCTTGCAGTAAAGTTGTATGTGCCGGAACCACCTGAAACATTTCTAAGCTCCGAGGGTTCAGGTAGATAAACGTCTGTATCATGTAAAGGAGCCAAAGAACCGCTCCACATATAAGGCGTGGCATAAACACCATCTACAGCATATTGAAACTGAATAGAAGTGATCGTAGTGCTACCGGTATTCTTTATGTGTAATGATGGACTACCACATAAAGGATTTTCACGAAATGCGCCTTCATAAGTAGTAGGGGCAGTAACATAATCAAGAGAAGCATCAAGAGTTTTGTTCATTGCGCCGTAATAGAAAATTGCCGCTTCACTTATATAAACAGCGCTTGGGACAGTGACTATATAAGGTTGAAAATTGATATTTACATTAAAGTTGCTACCTGCAGTAATGCCTGGCAGATCATGAATGTTTGTATGCACCAAAGCGCCGGGGCACCAGTTAGCACGATTATATATCCACGTACCTGACTGCGGATATAGCTCATTAAATCCACAGTTGTCACGCCAGATGTTTGTCTGGTTTATCATTGAGCCATTCATAAACAATTGATAATATTTTTCACAAAACTCGCCACAGTTAGAGCTATCGCTGCCATGACCTGTCACAGTAAATTTGAGCGAAGCTGAATTAGTTCCTGCCGGAGCAGTTTCGCTTAAGGGTGCAAAATGATTATCAATCGGGTCTGTGGCGCTACCATAAGTAAATGTGCCATTCCACAACCGTTTGATCCCTACTACATTTCTATCGGGCGTACCTTCAATAAATGCGAACTTAACATCGGCCGTAAAGCCACCTGAATAACCTGAATAAAGTATACGTATTTTTGCACTATCCTTTAACAATGGATAAAAATCGGTTACGTCAAAATAATAGCGTTGTGTCCAGGCCCATGGAGTGCGCGGATTGCCGGCATTAGCATAGGGAGTGATCAATCTGCCCAATTCCATTGTATCTCCTGTTTTGGCCATCAGAAAGGTCTGTACGGTATAATCCCAATCGCCACAATAAGTAGAACCGGTCGGGCAATGGTATTTGCCCAAAGTAAATGTCATTAAGATCTTACGATAAGTTTTACCACTGTTTGGAAAAAGTACAGCAGTGTCGTAATTGCCATACCAGGATAGCTGAGTGCCATATTGGGCCTGAACAAATGTTGTATCTCCGGCTGTAGCCCTGGAAACCAGGCTAATGCACATAGCAACAAAAAATAAGTAAAAGGTTTTCTTCATGGAAATGCTTTGACTATGATAAAGGTATATAAATATCCAATTAACAATTCTTAATTGACATAAAGCTCAAATACCAGCATTTAAAAGTAACTTTGCACCCTAAAAATTTCAAAACATGCCGGGATTCACGGTAGCGATTGTAGGCAGGCCAAACGTGGGGAAATCAACTTTATTCAATCGCTTACTGGAACAGCGAAAAGCTATTGTTGACGACATAAGCGGGGTCACCCGCGATCGCCAGTATGGGATTGCAGATTGGAATGGAAAGACTTTTAATGTTATTGATACCGGTGGATTTGTTGCACAATCCGAAGATATATTTGAAAGAGAAATACGTAAACAAGTACATATAGCACTCGAAGAGGCCAATTTATTGATATTTGTATGTGATACTACCACTGGCATTACTGGGCAGGATGAAGAAATGGCTCATTTGCTGAGACGCAGCCCCAAACCGGTATTATTGGTGGTAAATAAAGTGGATAATCACGAAAGGTCATTGTATGCCACTGAATTTTATTCACTGGGAATTGACAAAACGTTTTTTGTATCGTCCATTTCAGGAAGTGGCACAGGCGAGCTACTTGATGAAATAGCTTCATATATACCAAAAGCTGAAGAAACCGAAGGAAACGAAGAAGAGGCCTCCTTACCCAAAATAGCTATTATAGGCCAACCAAACGCCGGTA
>DATNFP010000014.1:0-26232 GCA_035606335.1 Flavipsychrobacter sp.
TTAAATAAGAAGGGACGCTTTTTAAAAAAGCGTCCCTTCTTCATATAATAAGTTGATGATTAAAGTTCTACATGCACTCTTATAGAAAACACATTAACAGGACCTCTGTCTTTATTATAGCCTGGATTTAAGATAAACTGATAATCCCCGCTCAGCCATATATCAAGTACCGTTGGCTTAAAACTATAATAAAATTCTGCCGCACTTTCATGTCCATAATTCAGTTTACCATCACCTAACTGAAATCCCAATCCCCCATCAGCCAAATAATCCCTGTGATCCTTCGAAAGGCCATTTACTACAAAAGCAAGCCCAACGTTATCGTCTTTTCTTTTCCATCCATCGCCTGTAACTGATATACCTAAACTTGCTGAGCGGTCAGCCTCTGTGAAACACCATGTTTCATTTTGGCCATCATTCCAACCCAGACGAGCGAATACACCAACCGATTTACTTACCTGTTGATCTGCACTTACTCCGAACCCGTATTTATCACGTCCATATTTTCTTGTATTAATAACACTAGGAGTATCTAACGATACACTTTCCTGTATAGCCTGCTGATAATTACCCATATCGCCATTATTATAGTATCCCAGCAACCTTACATGCCCCTCTTTATTTTTAATTTTATAAGAACGGTCTACTTCTGCATTTAATGAATATTCCTGACCAAGATCTGTATTTAAATCATTACCATTAGCCACTATGGGTAATGTAGCGAGACAAGCCTTGTAAGTCATATCTTTTAATTGTAAAACAGTAACAAAACTATATGTATAACCACGCAAGTTAGCAGCATAATCCCATGCACCATTGTTCATAAGAGTCCAGTTAAGAAATTGGGTACGGGGAGAATTAGCATAAATATTGTTATCAAAAAAGTCTCCAAGTGAAACTTTCCCTATATAAAACTGTAAATAATTATTCGGTATGGAACCTGCTAATTGATTTGCCATATCAGTAATACTTGACTCACTGTGAGACAAGGCTATCGTTTGCTTAAAATATCCCCTCGCCAAATATAATGTAGGAGAAGGATCGCCTACACGAAAGGCCTCCCCATTAGTAGATGCAGATAAACCAAAAGCTCCACTCAAGCCACTTCCTCCTGCAACCTCAGGGTTTATATAAACTTCCGCACCTTTCCAAAGGCGTATTCCTGCAAATAATGTGGCTGTGATAGTATTATCGCTTTCTTTACTTCCACTCAAACTGTTGGTGCCGCTATATGATGAGTGAAAAGCTGGCTTATTTTCATTTATATATGTAGATTGAAAATGAATGTTGAACCGTTGCTGCCTTATACTGTCCTCAGCAAATACAGAAGAAACAAAGCACAAAAGAAAAATAATATTCAATATAGCAATCCTCATTACGATTTGTTATTTATACCAACCTCTATTTATTTAGGGCGTGCAAAGGTACAAGTGTTATTTATAATATGTGATAAAAAAGAGAAATTAAAAATTCCCAAAAATAGAAATGGCTGCGTTAATACGCAGCCATTTCATATCAAATAATATTATCTTTTAGTTACCATATTCACTTAAGAACTTGATACGCATCATCTGAAGTTGTTCCAGGCTCACATCACGTTCTTTAAACTCTTCAAAGGCGTTATCAAGATCATCATCGTGGCAACCGCGGAAATAGTCGAAAATATCTTCCTGTTCGTATTCATCCAATTCCTGTTCCAGGCAATAATCAAGGTTAAGTTTAGTGCCGCTCGCTACTATCGTTTCCATTTCAATCAGTAAACCTTGAAGACTTAAATCCTTATTTTTTGCAATGGTTTCGAGTGGTATTTTTTTATCTATATTTTGAATGATGAACACCTTCATACCGCTTTTGTTCACCACACTTTTCATCACAAAATCATCTGGTTTCACTATATCGTTCTCTTCAACATACTTTCCTATCAGGTCTACAAATTTTTTACCGTAGCGAATTGCTTTGCCCTTGCTTACACCTTGTATTTTTTCCAACTCTTCGAGTGTAGTAGGATAGCTTATAGACATATCCTCAAGAGAGTTTTCAAGGAAAATAACAAATGGGGGCAAGCCTTTATCCTTAGCAACCTGTCTACGCAGATCCTTTAGCATTTCGAACAACACAGGATCCAATGCCGCAGGGCCACTGCCAACACTTATTTCATCATCATCACCGTTTGCATCTTCATAACGATGATTTAAAGCCACCATGATAGAATAAGGTTTCTTTAAGAATTTACGTCCCTTATCGGTGATTTTTAGCAAGCCATATTCCTCAATATCCTTACGGATCATTCCTTCCAGCATCATCTGGCGTATCAGGGAGTTCCAGAAGTTTGCATCCATGCCCATCACTAGGCCACTACCAAATGATTTAAGCTTATCGTGACGGAATGTTTGTATTTGGGGATTGGTTTTACCAAGAATAATATTTACTACATAGTCTATACCAAAACGTTCGTCCAATTCTGCAATTGTATCCAATGTAATTTTTACACTGTCCTTTACTTCCAGTTTTTCTTTCGGATTAAGACAGTTATCGCAATTGCCGCAATTTTCCTGTTTGTATTCTTCTCCAAAATAATGCAGCAACAGTTTACGACGACATACCCCACTCTCAACATACGCAACGGTCTCAGTTATTAGCTGCGCACCCATTTCACGTTCGCTAAGAGGCTTATCCCTCATCAGATGCTCCAGCTTCTGTACGTCTTTATATGAATAATAAAGAAGACATTTGCCCTCCAGTCCATCACGTCCGCCACGGCCGGTTTCCTGGTAGTAATTCTCAAGTGATTTCGGAATATTGTAGTGGATCACAAAACGCACGTCGGGCTTATCTATGCCCATGCCGAATGCTATAGTTGCTACAATTACGTCTACTTCTTCCATCAGGAACATATCCTGACGTTGTGTACGTAATGGCCCTTCCAACCCTGCATGATATGCTACGGCTGAAATTCCATTAGCCTGTAGTGTATTGGCAAGTTCTTCTGTGGTTTTACGGTTCAGTGTATATATGATACCGCTTTTACCCTTCATGGAGTGAATGAACTTCACCATGTGCTTCAGCACCTGTTCTTTGCTTCCTTTCGGCACTATCTCATAATAAAGATTAGCGCGGTTAAAAGAATCAACGAATATTTCAGGGTTGCGCAAGGCGAGATTCTTTACTATATCGTCCTGCACCTTAGGAGTAGCAGTTGCTGTAAGTGCAATAATTGGTAGATTAGGATTTATCTGGTCTATCATATCTTTAAGCTTACGATATTCCGGACGGAAGTCATGCCCCCATTCTGAGATACAGTGAGCTTCGTCTACGGCTATGAACGATATGGTCATGTCCGCAAAGAATGCTATGTTTTCCTGCTTGGTTAATGTTTCAGGCGCTACATAAAGCATTTTAGTATTGCCGCTGAGCAGATCACTCTTTACCTTTTTTTGTTGTGCTTTACTTAATGTGGAATTAAGAAAATGCGCCACATGATCCTTACTGCTATAACCACGGATCAGATCCACCTGGTTTTTCATTAAAGCAATCAGTGGAGAAACTATAATGGCAACACCCTCGCTTAATAATGCAGGCAACTGATAGCACAAAGATTTACCACCGCCTGTAGGCATTATAACAAATGTGTCTTTTCCTGAAAGAATACTTTTTATTATTTTCTCTTGTTCTCCTTTGAATGCCTCAAAACCAAAATGTTGTTGAAGTTCTTTTTTGAGATTGAATTTTGACTTGACGGCAGAAACAGCATCCATACACTAAAAAATTTAACTTGAGTGAAATCAATTCCCGCAGATATTATAGATTATTTTATACATCCTTAGTAAAAGTCTGCGAATTTACGACAGTTAAGTTAATAATAGCAAAAGAAAGATGCAATAGCCATGTAGGCTCTTATTGAAAAAGTTTAAATTCAATATTTAAGTAGGTAATAATTAGAATTTAGTGAATCCCCAAATTACATATAGCAAATTTATTACAACTGAATTTGTCTTTCTCTATTAAAATTTATTGAAAATGGTTTTATAAATAGATTTTAGCAATAAAACTTATGGGGAAAACAGCTTAAAAAGTCTATTATAGGAACATTTAGGGATGCACTAATTATGGCACTCTTTTTTGGGACGCTGTATAAATCTTTTTAAAGAATAGTCCTTCCACTAAAACTTAATTTTTATGAAAAAAACATTAACCAAACTAAATATTCCACTTATTGCTGTGGTTATTTTTTTATTGGAACTAAGCCTGGTAAATACAGGTTGTAAAAAAGATACTGATCAGCCACAAGTTGACAAAAATACGGTTAATAGTAGCATTATGAAAGCAAGCAAACCAATTGATTCCCTTGCTCCTCATAGCTATGAACAGGTAACTCTTGTTTCTGACGTCTCTGGTTTTGGGGCATCACGTACCGATCCTAATCTTTTGAACCCATGGGGTATTGCAATAGCTCCAAATGGAGCGTTCTGGATAGCCACCAATCATAGTGGCAGTGCTCTTATTTACAATAAAAAAGGGAACCAGGTACATATGCCGGTTGATATTCCTTTGAATGGGGTGGCTCATGGTGCTTCTCCAACCGGTATCGTTTTCAATAACACTGAAGGATTTATTATTCCATCTGTTCATGAAAGAAGCCGTTTCATCTTTGTTACGGAAGATGGTATTGTTACCGCATGGGCTTCCGGCGACTCAACCATAAAGGTAGTTGACCGGTCGGCTTCTGGAACGGTATATAAAGGATTAGCATTAGTTAACGACGGTAGTGAAAGTCATCTATACGCCACAGATTTTCATAATGCTAAAATTGATGTGTATGATGAAAAATTTCACCTGGTTACAGGTATAACATTTTCCGACCCTGGTATACCGACTGGTTTCGCTCCTTTTAACATACAATACATTGATGGTAAACTATATGTTACTTATGCTAAACAAAAACCGGATAAAATGGATGACTTGGCCGGACCTGGTAACGGGTATGTAGATGTTTACAAAACGAATGGCACATTGATAAAAAGACTTGCATCAAAAGGTACATTAAATTCACCATGGGGCATAACTGAAGTTTCTTTTGGCTTCGGACAAGGAAGAGATATGCTTCTTATTGGCAATTTTGGTGATGGCCGTATAAATGTATTTGGGGAAGATGGCAGTTTTAAAGGGCAGTTAGCGCATAGTGGTACACCAATCAGCATTGACGGACTATGGACCGTGAAAGAAGTTGATAGAGAAGGGAATTGGGCTGATGAAGATGGAAAAGTGAGGGTCTACTTTACTGCCGGCCCAGGCGAAGAGTCACATGGCCTTTTTGGTTACATAATTATACAAGGTAAAGACAATGATCACGATAGGGATAAATTGTTATCCTTTTTCGATCATCATTAATAATCATCGTTACTTTAAAAGACGGGTATCTCTACATTTGAGATACCCGTCTTTCATTTTTAGCATGTATTATAAATGATACGTAATTGCTGTGCTTTTTTACGTTTAATTAAGGAAGTTTTAATTATTTTCGGTACGATTCTTATAAAATAATGAGGAGTGAAATTATTTCCACATTAAAAAAATAACTTATTCAGAATTGTATTGATTTAAACTATTGAGATAATCGCTCAATCGTTATTAATCTTTCTTCTTACTCTTTTTTTCAGGGCTATATGCTTTTTCTGTATATCCTTCTTCTTTTTCCTTACGGCTATCTAAATTATCCCGCACCTCAGGTTTAGGCAGGTTTACATGGCCTTGTTTGCTTTGCTTGTTTCTTTCGTTCCTTGAACCTTTCATATTGATTGAATTTCAAGGTAATGCAATAAAACAATGCCACTATTAAATACATTTTCTTAAAAAGATTTTTGTTTTTTAAGATAAATAGTGCGTCTTAAAGTCATAATCTTTATCTAAAAACTCAACGAGGCGATTGAAATCAGTGGGAACGTTTACGAAATCTATTATAGAACTGTCTACAATAAGGGTTTTATGCATTTCTTGTTTTATGTATTGCTGATATATTTGCTGAACGCTCTCGAGATAAGTATCGGGAATATCCTGCTCATATGCACGCCCACGCTTTTTGATATTTTGTTTTAATACACTAACCGGAGCATGTAAATAAATTAATAAATCAGGGGGTGGCAGATGCAGATCTGCAATATCAAATAGTTTTTGAAACAATTCGTATTCGTCATTTTTTAGATTAATACGCGCAAAAAGCTTACTCTTTGTGAACATATAGTCTGAAATGATCTGCTGTTGAAAAAGATCCTGGTTGACGACCAATTGTTTTAACTGTTTATACCTGTCAGCAAGAAAGGAAAGCTCCAAAGGAAAGGCATAGCGCTCGGGTTCCTGATAGAACTTAGGTAAAAAGTTATTATCTGCGAACTCTTCAAGTATCAGGCGAGCATTATAGTGCTTAGCTAAAAGATCAGCCAAAGAACTTTTGCCTGATCCAATATTACCTTCTATTGCTATGTAACGATATGCCATAAGAGTGCAAAGATAATTCCGTAATATAAAAGGTCTTAATAATGTGGATTTATTGCAGAATTATAAAATTTTTATCCCTTAAATATAGACACTGCTAAAGGATCATTACAATCGGCAAGCAACTGCGTTATTGTCTTTCTTAAAACCGGATGCACCACCTGGGGTGCAATTTCTGCAAGCGGAACTATTGTAAAACGGCGTTTTTGCAAAAAGGGATGCGGAACGTTAAGTTCAGGCAGGTGAATTATCTCATCGTTATATAATAATATATCAATATCAAGGGTGCGAGGACCCCATTTTATATCTCTTTGTCTTCCGGATCTATCTTCTATCTGCTGAATAGCTTTTAAAAGCTGTAATGGAGAAAGTGCCGTATCTATATAAATAACCTGGTTTAAAAATGCAGCCTGTTGCTCTATCCCCCATGCAGCAGTTTCATAAACAGATGATTTGTTTATTAAAATTCCGCATGTTTCTTTTATTTCTTGTATTGCCCTTTGCAAGCATGATGCACGGTCGCCTTCATTGCTGCCTAATAGTAAGTATACCTTATTCATTATTGCGGACAAAGATAGTAGCTGCAAAATAACCCTAAAATAACCCTTGATAGTAAGCCATATCTGGCAAATTATTACATTGCAGGTGTATATTTGTCCTGGTTATTTACCACTAAACGTACTTTTTTCTCATGAAACAGTTTTTCAAAATGTTCTTCGCCTCCCTGTTGGCGATGATCGTAACGGGTGTTATTATCGTCCTCTTCATTATAGGTTCTATTGCAGCACTTATATCAAAATCCACCAGCGAGAAAACAAATAAAGTTGCCGCAGGCAGCGTATTGGTAATAGACCTTCAAAAACGCGTGCATGAACAAGGGGAAAGCAATGCACTGGCTGTGCTTAGCGACGAGCCTTCGTACTCAGCAGGACTATATGATATAATCCAAGCAATAAAACATGCTAAAACAGATGACAATATAAAAGGCATTTTTATCAAGCTATCTCCGGTCAATAATGGATGGGGTACTATTCAGCAGGTTCGTATGGCTTTGGAAGATTTTAAGACAAGCAAGAAATTTATTTATGCGTTTGGCGAGAATGTTACACAAGGCGCTTATTATGTAGCTTCTGTGGCAGATAGCATTTATCTAAATCCTGTTGGAGCTATAGAAATTAAAGGGTTTGCCAGTGAGCTTGCCTTTTTCAAAGGCACTTTGGAAAAGCTGGAAGTACAACCTGAAATATACTATGCGGGAAAATTCAAGAGCGCAACAGAACCTTTCAGGGCAGATAAGATAAGTGAGCCTAACCGCGAACAGATCACAGCATTTCAACATGACTTCTGGCAGCAATTTTTATTAGCCGCAGCAGAACATACACACAAGGATACTGCTGCAATAGATCAGCTGGCACTTACAGGCGCCATACAATTCCCATCAGATGCGCTTAATAACAAAATTGTTGATGGCCTTTTATACTGGGACCAGGTAGAACAACGCATGCATGCAAGAACCGGCCAAAGCGACACAGCAGATATCAAGTATGTGTCACTCGATCAATATGCCGAAAATGTAAAGCTTGATCGTAAATACAGTGACCAGAAAATTGCGGTATTAATGGCAGAAGGAGAAATATCTGATGGAGACCAAACAGACCCCTACCAGATAGCATCTAAAACCTTTATAGAACAAATTCGCAAGCTGCGTAAAAATGATAAAATCAAAGCGGTGGTGTTGCGCGTTAATTCTCCCGGTGGCAGTGCTCTTGCATCTGAGGTGATACTACGTGAATTGCAGCTATTAAGAAAAAAGAAACCATTAATAGTATCGATGGGCGACCTTGCAGCATCGGGCGGGTATTATATTTCATGCCAGGCGGATAGCATCTTTGCCTTACCAAATACAATAACCGGAAGCATCGGAGTATTCAGCATGCTGGTAAACATAGAAAGCCTGATGAAAAATAAGTTGGGTGTAACATTTGACGAAGTAAAAAATGCTCCTTACGCTGACTTCCCTACTGTATCACGCCCGCTTACAGCAGACGAGGCCAAACGCATGCAAAGCTCCGTAGATACAATTTATGAAATATTCAAAAGCCGTGTTTCAGTTGGCAGAAGGCTAAGCCTGGCAGATGTAGACAGCATAGCACAGGGACGTGTATGGAGCGGCAGCAGAGCTCTTAAAATAGGGCTGATAGATGGCATAGGCAACCTGGATCGTGCAATAGCCAGCGCAGCTAAAATGGCCAATCTAAGCAATTATGAAGTAGCCACTTATCCCGAACCGGTAGATGCCTTGCAAACACTAATCCGTAAATTTAAAGGCAACTCTGCCGATGCTTCAATATCGGAATCGATCAAAAAAGAATTAGGAATAGATTATCAGTGGTATGAACAAATAAAACAATGGCGCGATAATAATGGGAAGGCAATGATGCTAATGCCATTTAAAATAAATGTTAACTAACAATAATTCTCTCTTGTATTATTTAAAAAAAATTGTACGCCTCACAGGTTATACCTGTGAGGCTTTTTGATATAATTTTAGAGAACGGAAAACCAAAAACAAAAGCAAGCCGTAAATGTTACTGTAAATCATTTTTCAAAAAAAGACCAATAAAACAATTTTATGAAACGCATCATTCTGATTCCTGTATTAGCTGTAGCCATGATTGGAAGTACTGCAATTACCAGCTTTGCACAAAAAGAGAAAACTACAATGGTTGGCGGAGCAGCAATGTATCCGTCTAAAAACATTATTGAAAATGCTGTTAATTCAAAAGACCATACCACACTTGTAGCTGCGGTGAATGCCGCCGGGCTCGTGGGAACGTTAGAAGGTGCCGGCCCTTTTACTGTGTTTGCCCCTACAAATGAAGCTTTTGACAAACTACCTGCCGGAACTATAAGCAACCTGCTGAAGCCGCAGAATAAAGCCGAGCTGACAAAAGTGCTGACATATCACGTAGTAGCCGGTGATTACGATTCGAAAGCGCTGATGGATAAAATAAAGGAAGGAAATGGCACAGCGACGCTAACTACAGTACAGGGTGAGCCCCTGACTATTACTGAAAAAAGCAAACACTTATGGATAAAAGATGCCAAAGGGGGCATGGCAGAAGTAACTATTAAAGACGTATATCAAAAAAACGGTGTAATACATGTAATTAACAAAGTATTGATGCCTTAAAATATAGTACTTCATAGTATCTTTAGGGGGAAATTATTCCCCCTTTATTTTTTATATGTCTGCAGGTAAAGAAAGTATTTCGGTATTCGATATTTTTAAGATAGGCGTTGGCCCCAGCAGTTCCCATACCTTAGGCCCATGGAGGGCGGCGTTGCGGTTTCTTTCAACCTTAAAACAACAAGGTATTGAGCATGTAGCATCTGTACGTATACTTTTATACGGCTCATTGGCAAAAACCGGGAAGGGGCATGGAACAGATGTAGCAGTAATTTTAGGGTTGTGCGGCGAAGACCCTGTTACATTTGACATTAACGAGATCACACCACGTGTAGAATTAATAAATAATATTAAAAAATTAAAGCTTGGCGGTGAAAAAGAAATTGACTTCGATCCGATGACCGATGTTGTATTTCTATATGAAGAAAGCTTACCGTTTCATCCAAATGCGCTCACTTTCCTATGCACATTCAATAATGGAAAAGAAATTGCGGAAACATTTTATTCCATTGGTGGAGGATTTGTAGTGAAAGAGGGTGAATTAAACAATGCTGCAAACCAGGTGCAATTACCCTACCCCATAGAACACGCTGATGACCTTCGCAACTGGAGCCGGAAAACGAACCAGTGTATATCCGATATAGTGATGGGGAATGAAAAAGCATGGCGTAGTGAGCAAGAAACAAAAGCAGGGGTATTACGTATCTGGAATACTATGCGCGATTGTATATATAGAGGCGCTCATATCGGTGGACAGTTGCCCGGTGGTTTGCATGTAACACGCAGAGCTGCTGCTTTGAATAAAAAACTATTAGATGGCAAAACCTATAATAATTATGATGAATGGGTAAATGCGATCAAAAGCGGCGGATCTTCTTTCCGCTATACGCTGGATTGGGTAAGTTGTTTCGCGCTGGCTGTAAATGAAGAAAACGCAGCTTTTAGCCGAGTGGTAACTGCACCCACCAATGGCGCGGCAGGTGTGGTACCGGCAGTATTACAATATTACATCACATTCAGTAATGGATATGATGATGAAAAAATCATAAAATTCCTCCTTACTGCATCTGAGATCGGGAGCATTTTCAAAAAAGGTGCTACTTTATCTGCCGCAATGGGCGGTTGCCAGGCGGAGATAGGTGTATCATCCTCAATGGCGGCGGCAGCCCTTACAGAATGCCTGGGCGGCACAGTAGAGCAATGCCTGATGGCTGCTGAAATAGCAATGGAACATCACCTGGGATTGACATGTGACCCTGTAGCCGGATTGGTACAGGTGCCGTGCATCGAACGCAATACAATGGGCGCTATCAAAGCAATTACCGCTTCGCAGCTTGCTTTGCAAAGCGATCCTGAAAATGCAAGGGTATCGCTGGATAATGTTGTAAAAACAATGTGGCAAACAGCCCTTGATATGAACCATAAGTATAAAGAAACTGCTGAAGGCGGCCTGGCAATAAATATCCCTTTAGGATTGAGCGAATGCTAGTTAATCATTTTAAAAAAAGACAATTCCTTTTAACTTTGCGTTAAAATTTTTTGAATTGAAACCTACAATCCTAATTTTATTTCTTGCTCAACTAATAGCATTTACAAGCTATGCTTATATAGAAAAGTCATACGACAGCCTTATCCAGGAAAATATTTCAAAAAAAAGCTACTCAATCGACACCAGTGCGGAGGCAGTAGTACTTTATGAAAAGGGAAGTGTCAATATAGACATATCCCCCGCAAGAAGGTATGAGCAACGATATACTATTCATAAAATAATAAAAATACTAAAGCCTACAGCTTTTCATCTCGGAAATATTTCAATTTACTACCGTGACAATAATTATTACCATTCATACGTAGATAATATATCGGGCGCAACCTACACCTTGGTAAATAACAAATTCACAAAAACTGAACTTCCCGAATCTTCTATATATAATAGAGAGGTTACAAAAGGTTATTATGAAAAGAAAATAACTCTGTCCGATATAAAAGAGGGTAGTATCATTGAGTATCAATACGATATTGTATCACCTATAAATGTTGTATTTCCTACATGGGAGTTTCAGGAGAGCTTACCCAAGCTTACCAGTGAATTTGAGCTTGAATTTCCAGTTAATTTCAGATTTGCTTCAGAAATACAAGGTTTTTCATTTAACATTTATAATGACGAGGCTGAAGCAGAAAAAGCAAACGACTCTGCTTATAAAGTAAAAAAGATATTCAACAACAATACTACTTACTGCCTGTGGGTAAGACATAATGTAAAGTCAATAAAAGAAGAATCTTACGTTACCAATATTAAGAATTATACTGAACGGATACAGATCCAGCTCAATGACATGAAAACATTATACGGAGAAACAAAAATTTACAATTCATGGGAGGAAATGAATAATGGGCTATGGCTTAACCGGGGGTTTGGGAAGAAGATAACGGAAGCCGATGACTCTGTGAAACTTTTTGCTAACTCTTTGTGTAAGGCGGATACATCAAATATTGAAAAAGCAAAAGCAATCTATAATTATCTGCGTAAAAACTTTGAGTGTATTGACAATCGTGCAATAATGAGCTATGGTCAGCTTATGGATCTGACAAGAACAAAACGAGGAAGCGTTTCTGATATTAACATATTGCTTACCTCCCTGTTACGCCAGGAAGGAATAGATGCATCGCCGTCACTGTTAAGTACAACAGATAAGGTTCGCCCCAAAGAGAATGCGCCGTTGATAACTAGCTTCGATTATGTAGTTTGTCTTGCCAATATAGATAGCCAAAAAATATTGCTTGATGCCTCTGACAAATCAAATCCGTTTGGATATCTTCCTATTGATTGCTATAATGGATATGGCCGTATTATTAATGAAAAAGGTGCTCCAATACAATTTAGCCCGGATAGCATTACAGAAAAAAGTGTATATGCAATTCAATTAAACTTTATAAATGACACCTCTATAGATTTATCTGTTAGTGAAAAGCTGGGTATGTGGAAATCGATGCTTCTACGAAAGCTTTGGGGTAAAGATTCAAGCTCAATTAGTGCTTATGTGACCAAACAGATGCAGGACTTTCCGGGAAATGTAACTTTGATAGACAAAAAAATTAAAAACTTAGATAACAAAGACACTAATTTAATTATAAAATATACATGCTCTATTAAACCCGAAAAATTTAATACTAATTATTACATCAATAGTGAACTAATCAGATCTTTTAAAGAAAATCCTTTCAAATCTGAAAAAAGAGAACTACCCGTTGAGTTCCCATATAAGATTGATTACGATTATTCGATGAATATACAGTTACCCCCAAACCTAGGACCCGAAGATCTGCCCAAACCCGTGGACTTAAATTTTGAAGACGGTCTTATTACTTATAGCCAATCCACGGGTTATATGAATGATCTACATATGATATCTGTAAGGGCACATTTCCAGACACAGAAAACAACTTATACAGTTGACAGCTACAGCGTATTAAGGCAGTTTTTTGAAAAAATGATACAGGAAGAAAACAGTGTGATAACTCTTAAAAACAACGGGAATATATCTAAAAAATAATTATATAGTTTCGCAAAAAAATTATCCAGTTGAAACCTGTAAAAATCCTGACAACATTATTTTATTGCATCTTATTAAGCCACGATATTTTGGGCCAGGGTGTTGATAAAAATTTCATCAAATATCATCTATCCCAAACAAAATATTCAATAGATCCGGATGCTGCCGCAGTTGTGCTTTATGAAAAAGGAACAGTGAGCATAGAAAAAGTTAATGGTGGAAATTACCATATCGTATTTCATGAGTATGAGGTTATCAAGATATTAAAATCATCTGCTCTTGACGCAGCAAATATTTCTTTACCCTATTACACAGAAGGCCATAATTATATAGATAATATAAACGGCACAACTTATAATCTGGATGAACATAGCAACGTGGCAGAAACCGGTCTATCAAAATCCTCTACCTATAATCATAGAATTAATGACAGAATCTTTGAAGAAAAGTTTACGCTTCCGGCAGTAAAAGAAGGTAGCATCATTGAATATTCTTATGATAAGACTTCCGACATGCAGATAATGTTGCCCCGGTGGTATTTTCAGAACGACTACCCCACCCTGACAAGCAAATATGAGCTAATATATCCCGGGGTATACGAATTTACTTCTGAAATACAAGGACATGGATTTAAAGAATACCCGGATGAAGACGATGCAATAAAACATAATGATCCAGCTTATCACATCACATCCTTGATAAATATGGATCAAAACTACTCGCTATGGGTAAGACACAACACCCCTGCAGCAAAAGAGGAGCCATATATAAGTAGTATTGAAAATGATATCGAACTCATTCAGGTTCAATTATCAACGATAAATCGTAGTGATGGCGATCATGAGAAGATCATTAATACATGGGATAAGTTAAATAAGGAATTATGGAAAAACGAAAAATTTGGCAAACAGGTTTCCAGAGCTAATAATTTTTTCGAACCATCAATTGATACTATTGCCACGTCAAACCGATCAGATCTCGACAAAGCAAAAACAATTTTTTCATACATACGTTCCAATATTGAGTGCACAGGCAACGAAGGCATAACGGCAGAAAAAGATATCGAAGACGTATTAAATAATAAAAAGGGTAGCGAATCCGAAATTAATTTATTGCTTACGGCAATGCTTAGAAAGATAGGACTTGATGCCTCCCCTTTAATTTTGAGTACGGTAGGTAACTTGCGTGCTCACGATATTTATCCCCTGGTCAACAGTTTTAATTATACGGCATGTGTCTTGACCGTGGATTCCCAGAAATACTATCTCGATGCATCTAATAAATACAATATGTTCGGTATACTTCCCTCTTACTGTTATAACGGATATTGCAGGATCATAAACAAGGAGGGCGGTTCAGCTAATTTAACTTCAGATGATATTAATGATAGGGAAATATCGCTGCTCAATGTATCGGGGGTTCTTGATAGCATAACATATATTTCCTGCACAAAGAGGTTTGGAAATATTACGTCAAGGAAATTAAGGGAAAAATGGACCAGGGATAATCAGGCCTCAAAGAATTATATTTCCGAACTAATCCAGGGTATGCCGGGTGATATGACAATAATAGACAGCAAAGTGGAAAATCTAAATAACCCGGATACTGGCCTTGTCATCAGGTTCAAGCTTGGCTTGAAGAATAAGACAGTTTATTCAATTTATTATCTAAATACCGAGTTTAATAAAACCTTTAAAGAAAACCCGTTTAAATCCTCGCAAAGAAAACTACCGGTTGAGTTCCCTTACAAAATTGAAAAAATAAATCTGGTTAATTATGAACTACCCAAAAACTATCACCCCGAAGATTTACCCAAGCCATCTTTATTAAAGTACGAAGATGGCGAGATAGAATATGAAAAAGATATGGATTACGACACAAGCTACAGAAATACACTTACCATACGTACACATTTCCAAAATAGAGAAACCACTTATCCGGTTATTGCTTATGAGACACTTAGAACCTTTTTTGAGAAAATGATACAGGAAGAAAATGCAGCTATAACCCTGAAAAAAAATTAAAATGCTAAAAACGATATTTTTTATTTACTCAATTTTTATAGCAACATCCTGTTTCGCACAGGAAGAGCCAAACTATGATTTTAGCAGAATACCTGCTGAGTTATTAAAGAATGCTGATGCGGTAGTAAGAGATCACCATACCGAGATACATATTGATGCATTGGATGACATACATGTCACGGAGCATTATGCCATTACCATATTAAATGAAAAAGGTAATGAATATGGAAGGCTCGAGGAATCTTATGGAAAATTTGAGAAAATTGAAGATATAAATGGCAAGCTATATGATAAATATGGCAAAGAAATCAGAAAATTAAAATCAAAAGATATTGGCGACAGGGCCGTATATGATGGTGTAACATTTTTTAATGATTACAGATATAAATATTTTGATTTTGGCTATTCACAATACCCATATACATGCGAATACGAGGTTGAAACAAAATACAAAATGTCTTTTTTTCTTCCGTCCTGGGCACCACAGCCCGGAATAAATTGCGCTGTTGAGCATGCAGAGATAAACATCCTTTATCCCAAAGACCTCTCAATAAGATACCGTACTTTTCATATTGACAGCATGCCGGCTGAAAAAGATACGGATGATGTGAAACAAATAACATTGTCAGTATCAAATATTCACTCAAAACACAAAAAAGATAAGTTTGCCCCAAACGAATATTCGTCCTTGCCTCTTTTGCTTCTTGCGCCTGATAAATTTCAATTGGAAGATCTGCACGGGACCATGTCATCATGGAAAGACCTTGGAAAATTTGTGTATGACCTGAATAGCAACAGAGATGAATTGCCGGAGGCAACAAAAAGAATTGTTCACCAATTAACCGATACCTGCCATTCCGTAAACGAGAAAATAGATATCCTTTATGACTATCTGAAGAAAAACACAAGGTATCTCGCGATTAACCTTGGTATAGGAGGATGGCAAACCTTTGAGGCAAGCTTTGTAGCTGAAAATGGTTATGGAGATTGCAAGGCGCTATCAAACTATATGAAGTCGCTTCTGAAAGAAGCCGGAGTAACATCTTATCAGGCCCTGATAAATGGCGATGCAGACAATAGCTATACCGTGCAGGAGGATTTTCCTCTTAATCGTTTCAATCATGTGATCTTATGTGTGCCTCAAAATAATGATACAACATGGGTGGAATGTACAACCAAGACACTCCCCGCTGGTTATTTATCTTCTTTTACGAGCAATAGAGATGCACTATTACTTACGCCAGATGGGGGTAAATTGATCAGGACACCTGATTATACTTCAAAGGAAAATATTCTTAAAAGAAGCGCCTCTATACATATAAACAGTAGTGATGAACTAAACGGAGATCTGAACCTGAGTTATGAAGGCTACTTCTGGGATGCTGAGGACAGGCATATATCAGATAATTCCCAGGCAGACATTGAAAAACATTTGAATGGGGAATTTATCCTTCCAAGCTATGAAGTTACTAATTATAAAATCAGTAATGGTAAAGTTGGGCAGATACCGGAACTTACAGAAAAAGTAACATTAAAGGGAAGTCCGATCCTTAATCGTTCAGGTAAACGTGTGTTTCTATCAACAGATATTTTCCCTTTAAAAACTGAAGAACCGACATCATATGATGAACGTAAAACTCCTTTCCAACTCAAGAAGAGTTACCAGATAGTAGATACCATTACTATAAATATAGATGGTTCTTATACTTCTGAATACCTTCCGGAGGACGTAAAAATGAGTTATCCATTTGCATATTATGAATCCAAAATAGTATTTGAAAACAATAATGTCATAAAGCTTATTCGCTCTTACAACCAAAAGGAAGGTGTATATCCTGCAAAATTGTTTTCTGATTATATAACCTTAAGCAATGCCATGAATTCTGCTTCAGAGAAAAATAAGGTAGTACTTATAAATAAAGAATGATCATCTTAAAACATATGAGGTAACCTCAAATAAAAAATCCCTTTAGATGTCTAAAGGGATTTTTTAATGTATTTAATTACAGATTTATCTTGTCCATACTGATGGAGAGCCACCACCTAAGCCAAAGTCATCAGTTCCTGAAGCATTTGATACGGAATAGTACATTACCAGTTTATGGTACATATAAAATGAATGATCGGCTGTATCAAGATAGCCGTAACCCACTACAGTACTTCCATTTATAGTTTGCTGAGGTATCTTAATGCTATCGCCAATTACATAGGCATTCACATCAGAAGCAAAAGAATTATAAAAATGCTTAATTACTACCTGGTTGATGGCCGCGCCGTCGGCTATTGTAACATTATAAGGAGTACCCTCAGTAGAAATAGTACCTTTTTCTTTAACGTACCAAACAGTACCACCCGCGCCGTCAGTAAACTTATCTCTTGTGATTACTTCACATTGTGTTCCTTCGTAACCTGTCTGGCAGGTACATGCGCCATTATTACACACGCCACCATAAGCGCAATTAATTGCTTTACATTTATCTGGAGAACAAGATGTATAGGTAGCTGCAGAAAAAGCAATCAATGTGCTTAACGCTGAGATAACTATGGTTTTTAAACGAGCTTTCATTAGCACAAAATGTTTTATTAAAAGGGACTTAAAGATAACTAAACAATTTTAAAAAGCAATCTATTGAAATATATATCAGTACAATATAAAGGCTGATTGATTTCAAGCCCAAAATATCTCTTTAATCGGAATTTACATAGAGTTAACGAAAAATAATTTTTTTATTTTTCTACATCGGCTTTATAAGCTCTGATACCTCTATATATAGCCATAGCAACTTCGTGCTGGCCTTGTTCGGAATTAAGGTATGTTTCTTCTTCGGGATTATTAATAAAGCCTATCTCCACCAATACTCCCGGCATTGCACTACCCGCAAGCACTTCAAGGCCTTTTTGTTTCACTCCAAGATCTTGTCTGCCCTCGTTAGCAAACTGCTGCTGAATCTTCTCTCCTAATAGTACACTGCGGCTTAAGAAGGCCTGGGCATACTGAGCTACTATAATTGCTGTCTGGGGATCATTTTCATTTAATAAACCCGACTCATCAGCCACATTCTCACTATACTCGCCTATCGCTTCCTCTTTTTGAGAATTGCGGTGCAGTCCTAATACATAAGTTTCTACCCCGTTTGCATTTGTTACATGGTGCTTTATATAATGATATATCGGTTTTTTCACTTTATGATGGCCATGTCTAACCGTTTTATATCCTTCAAATTCTTTGGTATAGGTAAATGCTGTAGAATTAACGTGTACGGAAACAAATAGATCGGCATTAGCGCGGTTGGCCATTTCATGCCTGTCAGGGAGGGTGGGATAGCTATCTGTAGTTCTCGTATAGATCACCTGGACATCTTTCATGCTGTCATCAATGATCTTTCCCAATTTTAATACTACAGCGAGGGTTAGATTTTTCTCCATAGAAAAGGAACCCTGTGCACCAATATCCTGCCCTCCATGCCCTGCATCGAGGACAATTTTTGTTATTTTTTTACCATGAGCAAATAATAAAAGTGGGGCAATGCTCATTAAAAAAATGAGCGGCAAAATTCTGGTACGCATATTGTGAGTAAAAACAGTTAGGTTAAATATATAAACTTTCAAAGGTAGTGAGCAAATAACTATTTTTGCCCGTCCATGAGCCTGTGCAGTAAAATTATTTCAAAATTAGCAAGCTTTCATTGCCTTACCATTTCCATGGCAATGATTTTTTTAATTTTAACAAATAACACTTATGCTCAAACTAATGTAGAACATAATAAGATTATTTCAACTCTGAATCCTATTTCAGACAGCAGCGGGATCAGAGATACGAATAAAATAGTAAAGCAAGATACTGTTGCCCTAAAACAGGATAGCCTTCATGGAAATAAGGCGCTTGCAGATACATCAAGAAAAAAGAGACTCGAAGATTCATTAGGTATCCGCATCTCAAAAGATGAACTTCCATCACCTGTCACTGCTACCGCCGCTGATTCAGCCGTGATAGACATGAAGCATAACCATTTTTATTTATATGGCAATTCAAAGGTAAACTATGAAGATCTGGAACTGGATGCGGGAGAGATTGTTTTTGACCAGACCTCTAATGTAGTTACCGCACAACCTTCGTTTGACACAGCAGGCAAGTCAGGAGAAAGACCATCGTTTACACAGGGAAAGGATAAATTCACTTACGATTCTTTACAATATAACTTTAAAAGTAAACGTGCTATTGTGCGGAATGCCCATTCTCAATATGGAGAAGGGTTCGTTCAAAGTGAACAGGTGAAACGAAATCCTGACCAATCCATTTTTGGATATCATAGTATATATACTACATGTGCGTTAGATACTCCTCACTTCGGTATTGTAGCAAAAAAAATAAAAGTAATTCCAGGCCACATTATTGCCTCAGGTCCTGCAAATATTGAGATAGAAGGAGTGCCAACTCCTATATTTCTTCCATTTGGGCTGTTCCCGATAACTCAGGGACAAAAATCAGGTTTTATATTACCTGCATATACAGTGGAACAGGCACGCGGTTTAGGTATCACTAATGGAGGATATTATTTTTCTTTAAGTGACTATACCGATCTATTGACAGAGGCAAATATCTATACAAAGGGAAGCTATAGCATAAGTGGTGTTAGCACGTATGCGGACAGATATCATTACTCCGGAGGCGTTTCACTTTCCTACGCTTATAATAAAACAGGAGAAGATTACGAACCCGGGTCTACCATATCTAAAGACTTTATGTTTTTGTGGCAGCATCAGACAGATGCGAAATCTATTCCCGGGCAATCATTTAATGCGAATGTAACTGTAGGTACGTCTACCTACTTCTCTAATAATAGCTACAACTATAATCAAATTTTACAAAATCAATATTCATCAAACATCAGCTTTTCAAAAAGCTGGGCAGGAACTCCATTCAGCCTTGTGGTAAGTGCCCGGCATAGTCAAAATACAGGAACAAGGCAAGTACAGGTTACCCTACCCGATGTGAATTTTCATATTACCCAACTTAATCCCTTTCAAAGCAAGAAGAGCGTTGGTATCCATTGGTGGGATAAGATAACCATTAGCTATTCATTTGACATGCTTAATGAAACAAGTTTTATTGATACGACATTTAGCTTCAATACATTGTCGTTTAAAAGTTTTCAGCTTGGCGCGCATCACACAATACCTATAAGCGCTTCATACACTATATTCCGTTTTATAAATATGTCGTTCAGTATTAATTATGATGAATACTGGCTTACGGATAAATTATATGAACAGTTCAATCCGGCAACAAAAAGTATAGACTCTAATGATTCACGTGGATTTTATGCTGTCCGTGATTTTAACGCCGGTGTGAATTTTTCCACCCGCATATATGGTATGAAACTTTTTAAGAGTGGTAGATTACGTGGCATCAGGCATGTATTGACACCAAATGTGGGTTTTACCTATCATCCTGATTTTGGAGTAGCGCCGTTTAACTATTATTATCGTTCCCGAATTGACTCCTTTAATTACCAGTACCTATCTCCGTATATGACCTCTATAGTGGGTGTACCTCCGGGTCCTGGCAAGCAGGGCAATGTGAATTTTGGCCTCAACAACAACCTGCAAATCAAAGTAAAGTCGGATAAAGACACAGCAACTGGCTATAAAAATGTTACATTAATAGATGGGCTTAGTATTACATCTGCATATAATCTTGCAGCTGATTCTTTTCAATGGAGTCCGATAGCTATGAGTTTCCGCACCAATGTGCTTGACAAAATAAATATAAGCGGTAGCGCTACATTCGATCCGTATACACTTGACTATGAAACGGGACAACGCCTGCCGGAAACCATGATTGAACAGGGTACCGGTATCGCGCGCTTTACTAATGCAGTGCTTGCAGTGGGAACAAATTTTCATTCAAAACCATTGAATTCTAATAATAAAACAACCAATAGTGAAGAATATAGCAGGCTAATGAGAAATGGCGGAATAAACGATTATGCGGATTTTAATATTCCATGGAGCTTCAACGTTAGCTATGCCTTAAATGTAACTAATAACTGGTCTCCTTTTTCCGGAAAAGATACACTGGCTACTACACAAAATCTTATGCTCCAGGGCAATTTTAATCTCACTGAACGCTGGAAAATATCGCTAAGTTCGGGATACGATTTCACTCTTCACCAGCTTACGCTTACATCTATAGACGTTTTTCGCGACTTGCATTGCTGGGAAATGCACTTTCAAACAATTCCCTTTGGCCCACGCAAAAGTTTTATGTTCCAGCTTAATGTGAAAGCAGCCGTTTTACAAGACCTGAAACTGGTAAGAAGAAGAGACTATAGAGATGCTGTAGATTAAGCACCGTATAAACTTCAGATTAACTTTATTGTCGCTTTGATAAATGTTACATAGGTTATAATGTTACATTGTACATTTGCTACTCATTTGATTATTTTTGTACCGGCTTAATAATATATAACAAAACGCTATTTATGGCTATAGTTGATCTAGTTATGCCCAAGATGGGTGAGAGTATAATGGAAGCTACCGTGTTGAAATGGCATAAAAAACCAGGCGACAAGGTGAAGATGGATGAAACTGTACTCGAGATCGCTACTGATAAAGTAGACAGTGAGGTTCCTTCTACAGCAGAAGGTGTAATAACTGAGATTCTTTTTAAAGAAAATGATGTAGTACCCGTAGGTACTGTCATTGCTAAAGTAGATACTGTGGGTACTGGCGCACAAGCAACTCCACAATCAGCTCCTGTCAACATACAGCAGGCTCCCAAACCGGCCGTTCAGCAACAGGCTCAGCAAAATATCCCAGCAGCATCTGTGCAGGCTGCTCCATCGGGAGTGGGTGAAGGCAATCGTTTTTATTCTCCGTTAGTACTTAATATAGCCGGCAAGGAAGGCATTAGCATGACTGAACTGGAAAACATCCCCGGTACGGGAAATGAAGGCCGCGTTACAAAAAAAGATATTCTCAATTACGTAAGCAACAAACAAAATGGATCTGGCGCTGGAAGCCAGCATCCTGCTCCTGCATATCAGGAAGAAGAATCTCAGGTACAACCGCAAATAGAATCTCAGCCTATAGCTCAGCAGCAAGCTGCACCCCAGCCAACTGTCGTTACAAGGTCAGAACAGCCTGTTAGCGGCAATGTTGAGATTATAGAAATGGACCGTATGAGGAAACTCATTGCAGAGCATATGGTGCGTAGTAAAGCAACATCGCCCCATGTAACCAGCTTTACGGAAGCAGATGTAACCAATATTGTTCGCTGGAGAGATAAGGTAAAGGGAGAATTTGATAAGAAGTATGGAGAAAAAATAACTTTCACCCCAATTTTCATCGAAGCCATTGTTAAATGTATCAGAAAATATCCAATGATAAATTGCAGTGTGGATGGAGACAGGATCATTGTAAAAAAAGATATTAATATAGGTATGGCGGCGGCGTTGCCAAGCGGCAACCTAATAGTACCTGTAATTAAAAATGCAGATACTAAAAATCTGCTTGGCCTTACAAAAGATGTAAACAGCCTGGCAAACAATGCAAGAAACAACAAGCTTAAAGCCGATGATACACAAGGCGGTACGTTCACTCTTACTAATGTTGGTACTTTTGGAAGCCTGATGGGAACACCTATCATCAATCAACCACAGGTAGCCATACTGGCAGTCGGAAGTATTAAAAAACGTCCTATGGTAATGGAAACAGAAGATGGTGATGTTATTGCGATTCGCCACATGATGTATCTGTCTATGAGTTATGATCATAGAGTCGTGGATGGCTCACTTGGCGCCAGCTTCCTGACAGCAGTTGCAAAAGAGCTTGAAGCATTCGATCCTGGAAGATCGGTGTGATAATGTGATTATATTTTTTTATCTTTAAAAGGCCTTCACAATAGAAGGCCTTTTTTGGTAAAAATAACACCGTCTTTACACTGCGATTACTTTTATTAGAAACGGTTCCTTTTATTTTGTAAGCGATAGTTTTATCATCTTATACATTTATTTGTATGCAGGATAGAAGGGAATTTATTAAAACGACGGCTATAGGTACCACCCTGTTGCTAATCGGTAGTTTCCCATTCTCATCTTTAGCAAATGTGCATACTCACAAGCTTACCATTCTGCATACTAATGATATACACGGTAGGATAAAACCATTTGTGCCTGGTAATAAATTTGAAGGACTTGGTGGTGCGGAGAATCGTTCTCTATTAATCAATGATATCCGTAAAAAAGAGGAACATGTTTTATTATTAGATGCAGGAGATTTTCTTCGGCCTGATTCTCACTCTGATTTATACAAAGCCAGTCCTGAAATTGAATTGATGAATCACATTCAATACGATGCAGCAACAATTGGCGATCATGAATTTGATAACGGCGTTAAAGAATTAGCAGAATCTTTTCGGCACATTAATTTCCCTTTACTTGTTGCTAATTACGATTTTAATAATACCCCATTAGAAGGTAAAGTAAACCCGTATACTACTATAAAGAAAGGCAGGATAAAGATCGGGATCTTCGGCTTGGGGCTTCAGCTTGATAGTTGGATACCAGAAGAAGATCGTAACGGTGTTAAGTATTTAGACGCATTGTATACAGCACAAGTAGTTTCTGAAAAATTAAAGAAGTATGAAGAGTGTGATATGATAATATGTTTATCCCATCTTGGGTATGATTATGGACATTCAAAGATCAGTGATAAAGTTATAGCAATTGAAACAAAATACATCGATCTGATAGTTGGTGGCCACACTCATACATTTTTAGATAAACCTTTTGTTTTATTAAACAAGATTGGCAAAGAAGTTGTAATTAATCAGGTAGGTTGGGGAGGAGTGAAAATTGGAAGGCTTGATTACGTGTTCGATAGCAAAAAGAGTTCCAAACTTTTCAACGCCCAATCTGTAATTGTAACTAAACAAACAATAGCATAATGATTTTTTTTTTCAACAAATTGTTAGCAAATTCGTCCTCCCGTAAAAGGAAAAATATAGGGGATCGATTTTACGGATTTGGAGGCAATGTAACAATCTGAATAAAAAAATAATTATAGTTAGGTTGGCTTTATATAATACCCGAGGCTGGATTTGTTTGGGGATAAAAAATTCGTAACCCTTATCACTACCAATTAACAAAAATTGATATTAACTTGGAAGAGCTTAAACCGCGCATGAACCAAAATATTTACAATACTGAATCTAATATATTAAATGAAGCAGAGGCTGCATGGAATAAGTGCTTAAGTATAATTAAAGACAATGTAAACTGGCGCACATACCAGACATGGTTTGAGCCTATCAAAGCTGTTGCGCTCGCAGGCAACATATTAACACTGCAGGTACCCAGTCAATTCTTTTATGAGTGGCTCGAAGAGCATTACGTAGAATTATTAGGTAAAACAATTAAACGTGTTTTAGGTAAAGAAGGACGTCTTGAATACAGGATATTAATGGAAAGCGGAGCATCACAGCGCAATCCTGCATCTATTAATATGCCAAGCAGCACTCACAACAAAACTTCAAAGGAAAATAACTATGTGGATATGCCATTAAAGTGGGATGATCCGCATAATATAAAAACACCTTATGCTATTCCGGGACTAAAGCGTATGCAGATAGACCCGCAATTAAATGCCAATTATACATTTGAGAATTATGTAGAAGGTGATTGTAATCGTGTTGCCCGCTCTGCCGGTTGGCATGTAGCTCAAAAACCAGGTGCTACATCTTTTAACCCATTGGTTGTTTTTGGCGGAGTAGGTTGGGGAAAAACACATCTTGTGCAGGCTATTGGTAATGAAGTACGCAGGTTACACCCTAATAAAGCTGTGCTGTATGTAAGTGCAGAAAAATTCATTAATCAGTTTATAGATCACTCTAAGAATAATGAGATAAATGACTTTATCCATTTTTATCAGCTTATTGATGTGCTGATACTGGATGATATACATTTATTTGTACCAGCTACAAAAACACAGGATGTATTTTTTGCCATCTTTAACCACTTGCATCAGAGTGGCAAGCAGATAGTCCTTACAAGCGATACTCCTCCAAAAGATATGGAAGGTATGCAGGAAAGACTGCTTAGTCGTTTTCGCTGGGGGCTAAATGCAGATATTCAATCACCTGACTTCGAGACCCGTCAGTCCATATTGCAGATGAAGATGAAGCAGGAAGGATTGGAAATACCTGAAGATGTGGTAAAATATGTAGCATATAATGTGCAAAGCAATGTGCGTGAATTAGAAGGTGCATTGATAGCATTGTTTGCTCAGGCTACGTTGAATAAAAAAGAAATTGACCTGGATCTCGCCAAGCGTGTGATGAAGAATTTTGTGAAAACTGCCGCTCGCGAGGTAACGATCGAGAACATACAAAAGATGGTATGTGAATATTTCCATTTGTCATATGATCGCTTGTTGGCCAAAACACGCAAGCGTGAAATTGTACAGGCAAGACAGATCACTATGTACCTGGCAAAAAAATTCACAAAGAGCTCATTAAAAAATATCGGCGAGCATTTTGGAGGCTTCGATCATACCACGGTTATCCACTCGTGCCAGACGGTTGAAAACCTGATGGACACAGATACAGAATACAAAGAACACCTGCTGGAGCTACAGCAAAAAGTACAACTGGCAAGCATATAAAGAAGCTACTAAAAAATCTTTTGTTTTATCGCTAATACAGTTATCTTTGCATTCCCTTTCAAAAAGGGGAAAATTGATAGAACGCGCTGTGAGTAACGCTTACGGCATTTAAAGGTGAGGTGGGTGAGTGGCCGAAACCAATAGTTTGCTAAACTGTCGTACGCCTTAAAGCGTACCGCGGGTTCGAATCCCGCCCTCACCGCGAATTCGGCCAAATTTGAAAATAATAGGGCTAATATTTTCAAATATAATAGTAACAAGAACTCGGGAAGTAGTTCAGCCCGGTTAGAATGCCTGGTTTGGGACCAGG
>DATNFP010000015.1:0-12440 GCA_035606335.1 Flavipsychrobacter sp.
AAGAAGCTATAAAGACAGCGGTATTGCTGGCGCAGAGAGATGATATATTACTCGTAGCAGGAAAAGGTCACGAGACCTACCAGGAAATAAAAGGTGTGAAACATCATTTTGACGATAGGGAAATATTAACAGAGGCATTTAAAATATTAAACAAGTAATAAAAGTACATGCTGTACTACCTATTTACATATTTACGCGATCAATTCCATCTGGTAGGTGCGGGTGTATTTAATTATATCACTTTCCGTGCAGCAATGGCGATAATCTTATCGTTGGTGATCTCGATGCTGATGGGGAAAAGACTGATACGCTACCTGCAACGCAAGCAAATAGGGGAAACAGTGCGAGATCTGGGGCTGGCAGGTGAAAATCAGAAAAAAGGGACGCCGACAATGGGAGGCATCATCATCATTGCGGCAATACTAATACCTACACTGATCTTTGCGCGCATATTAAACGTGTATATCGTATTGATGCTGGTATCTACCATATGGTTGGGTATAGTGGGTTTTCTTGACGATTATATTAAGGTATTTAAAAAGAACAAAGAAGGATTAGCAGGCAAGTTTAAAATAATGGGACAGGTGGGACTTGGCATTATAGTAGGCACAACGATGTATTATAATCAGCATGTGGTAGTGAGCCGTGAAGTAGTGGATGGACATGCACTGAATTATAAAACAGAAAAAATTGTAAGCGGTCCGTTTGTAAGGAAGGATGAGAATTGCAATGTACATAAGTATGTGACGATGAAGGCTGCTACCACTACTATACCATTTATAAAAACGCACGAGTTAAGCTATACAAAAATTGCACGGTGGATCGGCGGAGCAAAATATGAAAACGTGCTGACCCCGATCGTATATATCGTCTTCGTCATTTTTATTATCACAGCAGTATCGAATGGTGCCAATATTACAGATGGAGTGGATGGCCTTGCAACAGGTGTATCGGCGATAATTGCTGTATGTCTGGGTGTTTTTGCATACCTGTCAGGTAACTACATTTTTGCCGGGTATCTCAACATCATGAACATTCCCGACCTAGGTGAGCTTTCAATTTTTATCGGTGCGTTCATTGGTGCCTGTGTAGGGTTTCTATGGTACAATGCATACCCCGCCCAGGTGTTTATGGGTGATACGGGAAGCCTTGCGCTGGGGGGCATTATAGCATCGCTTGCGATCATTGTCCGCAAGGAACTATTGATACCCATTATATGCGGCATTTTCCTGGTAGAGAATTTATCGGTGATCATACAGGTATGGTACTTTAAACGAACAAAGAGAAAATATGGTGAAGGTCGCCGTGTCTTTTTGATGTCGCCTTTGCATCACCATTATCAAAAGCTTGGCTATCACGAATCAAAAATAGTAACCCGTTTCTGGATAGTAGGGATCATATTGGCAATAATGAGCATCGTAACATTAAAACTGCAGTAGTGGAAGCGAACATTCAAAAAAGATTGGTTGTGTTGGGTGCCGGTGAAAGCGGCATAGGGGCTGCATTGCTTGGCAAGCAGCAGGGATGGGACGTATTTGTAAGTGATGGAGGAAGCATAAAAGATCATTTCAAAGAAACATTATCACATACAGAAATAGCATTTGAAGAAGGCAAGCATACTATTGAGAAAATATTGAGTGCCACTTGTGTTGTAAAAAGCCCGGGCATAAGTGATAAAGTGGAAATAGTAAAGAAGGTGCGGGAGAAAGGAATAGAAGTATGTAGTGAGATAGAGTTTGGTTATCGATATAAAGGAGATAGCAAAATAATAGCAATAACCGGCAGCAACGGGAAAAGTACTACTACCAAACTTACCTATCACATACTTAAAGAAGCAAATTATGATGTAGCGATGGTAGGAAATATCGGTTACAGTTTTGCAAAACAAATAGTAGAGCAACCAACTGAATGGTATGTAATGGAAGTAAGCAGTTTTCAATTAGATGATATACATCATTTCAAGCCGGATATAGCAGTGCTGCTGAACATTACTCCCGACCATCTTGACAGATACAATTACCAGTTTGAGAATTATGTGGCATCTAAATTCCGCGTAACAGAGAATCAGACAGCATCAGACTACTTTGTAGTAAACATAGACGACAACACAATTAAAAATTATCTCACAACCCATTCTATTCAATCAAAACTAATCTATTTCACGATGAGCGAGCAAAACGCAACGAATGACGGCGGATATGTAAATGGTGAAAACATGCATATTCAAATTGATGGTGAAGAATTGAATATGTCTATCCATGATCTTTCGATAAAAGGAAAGCACAATCAATACAACAGCATGGCGGCAGGGATATCAGCTCGTATAGCAGGCATCCGAAAAGAAAAGATCCGTGAAAGCTTTACCTCATTTGAGGGTCTGGAGCACAGACTTGAATTTGTCGCAACAGTACGCGGGGTGGATTTTATTAATGACAGCAAAGCGACAAATGTAAATTCCGTATGGTTTGCATTGGAGAGTATGAAGCAACCAACAATATTGATACTTGGCGGCCAGGATAAAGGAAACGATTACAATGAATTAAAAGACCTTGTAAAAGAGAAAGTAAAAGCTATTGTTTGTATGGGGGTGGATAACCAACCAATACATGAAGCATTTGAGGGAATGGTTGCTACTATCGTTGATACACAAAGCGCACAAGGAGCAGTTGCAGCTGCATATTCATTGGCGACTAAAGGCGATGTGGTTTTGCTATCACCGGCATGCGCAAGCTTTGATCTGTTTAAAAATTATGAAGACAGAGGAAGACAGTTTAAAGAAGCAGTACGTGAATTATAATTAACAGGTAGCCATATGACACAATTATTAAAAAGAACAAAAGGTGACCAGGTGATATGGGGAGTAGTGTTGGTACTCTCATTTATCAGCCTGCTTGCTGTATATAGTTCTACAGGTTCATTGGCATACCGGATGGAAAAAAATGCAAGCTATTACCTGATAAAGCAGCTAATGGTATTGGGTTTGGGCTTATTAATTATTTATTGGGTACATAAGATAAACTATACAAAGTTTGCAAGGATAGCAGTAGTTCTTTATTTGTTAAGTCTGCCTTTGCTGGTATATACACTGTTTTTTGGCACAACATTGAATGAAGGTTCAAGATGGATAAGACTGCCGGTAGTAAATCTGACATTTCAGACATCTGATCTTGCCAAGCTCGCGCTGTTTATGTTCCTGGCAAGATTGCTAAGCATGAAACAGAATGTAATTAAAGATTTGAAGAAAGGTTTTGTTCCTGTTTTGCTTCCTATGCTCGTTACTTGTGCGTTGATTGCCCCAGCCAACCTGTCTACTGCATTAATGCTTGGCTTTACATGTAGCATATTATTTTTTATTGGTCGCGTGCAGATAAAACATTTATTGTTATTAGGTGTGGTTGGTATTTTGAGCATTGCTGTTCTGTTTACTATTTCAAAGCTAACGGGCTTTGGCCGTGCAAAAACCTGGGAACAAAGAGTGACAGATTTTGCTGGAGGAAAGAAAAAAGATGGTAAGAAAGAAGATGTGTATCAGGTGCAGCAGGCTAAAATTGCAATTGCTAATGGAGGACTGACAGGCAGAGGACCCGGAAACAGCATACAAAGGAATTTTCTGCCACACCCGTATTCTGATTTTATTTATGCAATTATCATAGAAGAATATGGCATAATAGGAGGAGGAATAATAATGTTATTGTACCTGCTTTTTTTATGGAGAAGCATATTGATCTTCAGAAGATGTCCGTATGCATTTGGTGCGTTCCTGGCGGTAGGATTGAGTGTGACATTAGTATTTCAGGCCATGCTGAATATGGCGGTAAATGTGCATTTGGTGCCTGTTACAGGCCTAACATTGCCTATGGTAAGCATGGGAGGGTCTTCGATATGGTTTACAAGCGTAGCTATTGGTATAGTGTTAAGCGTGAGCAGATATGTGGATGAAATGGAAGGGAAAAAGAAAGCAGGCACAAAAGAAGTAAAAGAAGAGCCTGCAGCAAAAGAAAAGGAAGTGGTTACTAAAGAGAAGCAAACAACAAAAAGTAAAAAAGTAGCACCGGCAGCATGAGCAATATGCGCGTAATAATAGCAGGTGGTGGAACGGGAGGTCATATCTTCCCTGCAGTGGCGATAGGCCATGCATTGCAGCGCTTGCAGCCTGGTACTGAATTGCTTTTCGTAGGTGCCAGAGATAAGATGGAGATGGAGAAGGTTCCGCAGGAAGGATTTAAGATAGTAGGACTGGATATCGTGGGATTTAACAGAAGTAATCTTTTGAAAAACCTTTCATTGCCTTTTAAGTTGATGAAGAGTAATAAGGATGCGAAGAATATCATAAATAATTTTAAACCGGATGCTGTAGTTGGTGTTGGAGGTTATGCAAGCTTCCCGGTATTGAACGCGGCACAGGGATTGCATATACCAACGCTGATACAGGAACAAAATTCATTTGCTGGTAAGAGCAATAAAATATTAGGAAAAAAAGCAGATGCAATATGTGTGGCTTATGAAGATATGGATCGCTTTTTCCCAAAAAACAAATTGATAATAACAGGAAACCCTGTAAGGAAAAATATTTCAGGAAGCGAGATCACACATGAGGAGGGTTTGCTTTGGGCTGGATTAAGCCAGAGTAAGAAAACGATATTGATAATTGGTGGTAGCCTTGGCGCTAAGGCTATTAATGAAGCGATTGACAAACATCTTGAAGAGATAATAAATGAAGATGTGCAAGTAATATGGCAAACAGGTAAGCCGTATTATCAACAAGCGAAACAGCGTGCATCAGGATATAGCAATAATGTAAAAGTGTATGATTTTATCCGTGAGATGGATTATGCTTATGCTGCCGCCGATATAGTAATATCAAGAGCAGGAGCTTTAGCGATAGCTGAATTATGTATAGTAGGGAAGCCGGTAATATTTGTGCCTTATCCATTTGCAGCTGAGGACCACCAGACAAGTAATGCAATGGCGCTAGTAGAACACAATGCAGCTTTGATGGTAAAGGATAATGATGCAAAGGACGAATTAATAAAAAAACTGAAACACTTGATAAGTGATGACGCAATGCAGGAAGTGATGCGAAATAGCCTTGCTAAACTTGCAATAAAAGACGCAGACGACCGGATTGCAAAAAAAGTGATAGAGATAGCAAAGCAAGAAGATAAATGAATGTAAAAGAAATAAATAGAGTTTATTTTATTGGTATCGGTGGTATCGGTATGAGTGCGCTTGCGCGCTACTTCCGTAAGCAGGGAGCTATTGTAAAAGGATATGACAAGACAAAGAGTGAATTGACGCAACATTTGGAACATGAAGGGATTGAAGTGCATTATACAGATGATGTTGCCTTGCTTAATAAGGAAACACAACTTGTGGTATATACGCCTGCAGTGCCTAAGGATCATAAAGAGCTGAGCTGGTATCGTGATAATAATTATCCTGTTTATAAGCGTAGTGATGTATTGCAATGGATCACAGAATCATTATTTGCAATAACAGTGGCAGGCACACATGGAAAGACAACGATCTCCACTATGATCGCCTATCTGTTGCGTGAAACAGGATATGGATGCAATGCTTTTTTGGGAGGAATATCTGTTAATTATGACAGTAATTATTGGAGCAGCGATAAGCAGGTAGCCATAATTGAAGCAGATGAATATGACAGAAGCTTTTTGAAATTAAGCCCCGATGTGGCAGTGTTGACTGCAATGGATCCTGACCACCTCGATATATATGGTACAAAAGAAGAAATGGAAAAAGCTTTCATTCAGTACACAAAGAATATTAAAGGCGGCGGAACTTTATTAGTAAAGCATGGTTTGCATAGGGAAGAAGAATTGAAGGGGCCGAAAACTATAAACTATAGTTTGCAAAATGATGCTGCTAACGTATATGCGTCGAACATTATACAGAAAGATGGTGAGTATGTTTTTGACATAACAGGTGAGAATTGGGAAATGAAAGATATGCATTTGAAAATAGGAGGAATGCACAACGTGGAAAATGCCGTGGCTGCTATCGCCGTAACAAGACTGTTAGGCATAGACAAGCAGACAGTAAAACAAAAGTTGCCAGGTTTTAAAGGAGTGAAAAGACGCTTTGAGTATGTATTGAAAACAGATAAGATCGTGTATATAGATGATTATGCACATCATCCGGAAGAGTTGGCAGCATTAATAAAAAGTGCCAAACAACTTTTCCACAATCGTAAATGTGTTATTGCTTTTCAACCGCATCTTTTCAGCCGGACACGTGACCTTGCGGAAGGTTTTGCGAATAGTCTTGATATGGCAGATGAGGTGATATTGCTGGATATATATCCTGCAAGAGAATTGCCGATAGAAGGTGTGACAACAAAACTGATCGCTGATAAAATGAGTAATCCTGCCCACACTATTTTATCAAAAGAAGGCTTGCTGCAATATGTTGAGACGGCTCCGCTTGATTTATTTATTACAGCAGGGGCAGGTGATATAGACCAATTAATAGACCCGATAAAAGAGATACTCGAAAATAAAAAATGAGTGAAAGGCGCAAAATATCGGTACGCAAAATACTCCAGTTGTTGGTAACGATAATCGTATCAGCCGGGTGTGTCATTGCTATAACAAGCGCTTCTAAAATAGAAAATACAAAAAAGATAAATAGCGTGGATGTGCAGATCAAGAACGATAAATATCACTTTGTAGATAAGCAACAGATAATGGATATGCTTATTACCAACAGGCATCTTGATATGACTCATCTAACAATGGACAAGCTGGATATCCATAGTATGGAGAAGATTGTAAGTGCTAATCCCTGGATAGCCGATGCCCAGGTATTTGTGGATAATAATCATATACTGCATGTATTGGCAACCCAACGCGTTCCTGTTGCGCGCGTGTTTGAGCAGAATGGCAATAGCTATTATATCGATGCTACTACTTATACAATGCCTCTTTCCACCAAGTATGTTTATTATACTCCTGTGGTTACAAATGTTCCTGAGCTGCGCGATGACAGTATGAGCAGAATATTGAAGTCTGAAATAATAACTATGGTGCGGCGTATAGAAGCAGATACTTTCTGGAATGCGCAAACCTCACAAATAATACTGGACTCTGATTATTCATTTGAGCTGGTGCCTGTGCTTGGTAATCAGAAAATTGTTTTAGGAGATACATCAAGATTAAATGAAAAGCTGGATAACCTGTTTCTTTTTTATAAAAATGTTTTAAATAAAATAGGTTGGGATAAATATGATGTGCTTGATGTGAGATTTAAAGGACAGGTGGTTGCTTCGCCGGCGTTGCCATGGAAAGCACCGGTGGACAAAGCGATGAGCAATATGAATTGGGTGAAAAGTATTATAGATGAAGAGGCTAAAGAAAGTACGGACGATAACCCAATGATTGCAAACAAGCCAAATGGATTAATACAAAAGACAAGTCAAAACAAACAAATAAAAAACACACAACCAAAAGCAGTGCAGCCAAAGGTAGTCGCTGCTATTATGAAAAAGGATAGGAAAGCAAATACAGTAAGCCTCAAAAATAATAAGTCAACATCTGTTAAACCAAAACAGCTACAAACCAAAACAGCAGCAACTGCCGTAAAAAGGAAATTAAAAGTTACGGCAGGGGCTGCTCATTTATCGAAGAAGCAAATTGGAAAAGTGAAACCTCAAACGAAAAAGAAAGCGGACAAAGAAAGTGATAATAAAAAGGCAAAACCAAAATATATCTATCAAGGAAATTAAAACAATAACCTGCATAAACGACGCAATATGAGCAAAAAAGAACAACCAATCATAGTAGGGCTGGACATAGGAACCACAAAAGTGGTAGCTATCGCCGGCCGGAAAAATGAGTTTGGTAAACTTGAAATTTTAGGATTTGGCCGCGCAGAATCGGCGGGAGTGAGCCATGGAGTGGTTTTGAATATCGAGCAATGTATTCGCTCTATTGAACAGGCAATAGAGAAATGCGTGCAATCGAACCCGAATCTTGAAGTGAAAGAGGTGTATGTGGGCATAGCGGGTCAACATATAAAAAGTTTGCAAACCCGTGGAGATCGTGTACGCACAAAAGTGGAGGAAGAAATCAGCAAGGAAGATATAGATCTCCTGGTAAGAGACCAGTATAAAACATATATACCTGCCGGAGATCAGATCATCGATATAATTCCACAGGATTATACAGTAGATAGTACGGCCTATGTGATCGATCCGATCGGAATGAGTGGAGTGAAAATAGGCGCGAATTTTCACATCATTACCGGAGACAGGAATGCGATACGTAATATAAAGCGTTGTGTAGATAAATCAGGATTGAATACAAGAGACCTGGTATTGCAGCCTTTAGCGTCTGCTGCTTCTGTAATGAATGAAGAAGACCTGGAGGCGGGTGTTGCTATTGTGGATATAGGTGGTGGCACTACAGATATGGCGGTTTTTTATGACGGCATATTGAAGCACACTGCAGTTATCCCATACGCCGGTGTAAATATTACCAATGATATACGTAATGGATTGGGTGTATTACGGGCGCAAGCTGAACAAATGAAAGTGCAGTTTGGTACTGCACTGGCAGATGAAGCAAACTCCAACGCATACATCACGATTCCTGGCCTGAGAGGATTGCCACCTAAGGAAATTTCTGTTAAGAACCTGGCGCATATCATACAGGCGCGCATGCAGGAGATACTTGACTATGTTGTATATCACCTGAAACAAATAGACCTGGATAAACGCTTATATGGAGGCATTATTCTTACAGGCGGTGGTGCACAATTAAAACACATTGTACAGCTAACAGAATATATAACAGGCCTTGGCGCACGTATAGGATATCCAAATGAGCACCTTGCCGGTGGACATGCGGAGTCATTAATGAATCCAATGTATTCAACCTGCATAGGCCTGATATTGCGTGGTTATCATGATTTTGAAAATGGCCGTATGCGTTTTGCGGGAGAAGGGGGAAACTTTATCCGCTTCAGCGAAGAAGAAGTGCGGGCAATGGCTGCAGAAGAAAATCAAAAGCCGGCCGAGGCTGTAGAAGAAGTAGAGGAAACAGAAATAACAAGACAAAAAAGCAGAAAGAGAAACGAAACATTAAGACGGCTTTTTGACGGACTGAAAGGAAAATTCATGAGCATTTTTGAAGAAGTAGAAGACGAAGAAATCGAATAAAGCATATACACTAAAATTTACTAACGCAAACATTAAATAAGTAATTACTAACCCATAAAAATTAAAATGTATGATACACTTTGAAATTCCTAAGAATCAATCGTCTATTATCAAAGTGATAGGCGTTGGGGGCGGCGGGGGCAATGCCGTAAATTACATGCACGACCTTGGAATAGAAGGAGTAGATTTTGTGATATGTAATACAGATTCACAAGCATTGGCACTGAGCCCTGTAGCGAATAAGATACAGCTTGGGCCACACCTTACCCAAGGGCTTGGTGCAGGGGCAAATCCCGAAATAGGAAAACAGGCCAGTGAAGAAAGCATAGAGGATATATCGAAAATACTTAAGGTAAACACCCGCATGGCATTTATTACAGCCGGTATGGGCGGGGGTACAGGTACTGGTGGTGCGCCTGTTGTATCTAAAATATGCCGTGATCTTGGTATTTTAACAGTGGGTATAGTAACAACCCCATTCACTTACGAAGGCCGCAAGCGCATGAAGCAGGCGCAGGAAGGCATCGACCGTATGCGTGAACACGTAGATACTATTCTTATTATTTCGAATGATAAGCTGCGTCAGCAATTTGGTAACCTACCTTTTACCCAGGCATTTGCTAAAGCTGATGATATATTGGCTACTGCGGCAAAATGTATCACTGATGTGATCAATACTACCGGACAAATAAACGTGGACTTTGCGGACGTTTGCACGGTAATGAAAAATGGTGGTGTCGCCATACTCGGTAGTGCATTTGCATCAGGTGAAACACGTGCGCTACTTGCTGTGGAACAAGCACTTAACTCACCACTGTTAAATGATAATGATATACGCGGTGCAAAATGGTTATTGCTGAATATTACCTCAGCTGCCGGAGAATTTGAGCACACTATGGATGAAGCAGAAGCTATACAGGCTTATGTGCAGCAACAGGCCGGAGATAACTGCGATGTGATACTTGGTATGGGCCATGACCCCAACCTTGGCGACAAAATCGCTGTCACTGTAATAGCAACAGGTTTTAACCATAAGGAGTTCAATGTGGAAATGCCTGCAGTTAAGAATAATGAGCCTGAAAAAATAATTGTAAAGCTGGGTGAATCTGTCAATATTAATAACAGTGCAAGTGTACCTGTGCCTGTGGCTAAACCGGTAGATACAATGGCTCCCAAACTGGTAGAAATGCCCATTGTAAAGAATACAATGGTTATTGAATCAAAGCCTATAGTCCCTGTTAATAACAACAATAATAATGTTGAACTTTTTGCTTTGGATATGCCGGTTAAAGAGCCTGTAGCAGAGCAAAAGGCAGAACAGAAAAAAATTGAAGAAAAAAGTAAACCCGAAGAGAATGCACTTCAGCTGATTATAAAAAACGAATTACCATTGCAGGAAGCAAATCCTGTAAAAATAGGGGATCACGTATTAACGCAGGATGAAATAGAGGAAAAAAAGCGTTTTGAAGATCAAAAAAGAGCATTGGAAGAACGTGCAGAGCGTCTGCGCCGTATGAGCTTTAATATTAAAGGTTCAGAAAGCACTGATGACCTTGAAAACGTTCCAGCTTATGTACGCAAACAAGTAAAATTAAATGACGAGGTGGCGTCATCAGACACTTTCTATAGTGGTTATAGCGTAGGTATGAACGATGAGCAAAACAATACGAAAGCAAGCATCCAAACAATCAATACCTTTTTGGATGGTAAAAAACCAGATTAACGCAAGTCTCTTTTGTTTATATATATTGCGTATAGGCCCCCGTTGTCCAGCGGGGGCATTTTTTGTATACCCCAGCCACTTTAAGAGCATGGATTTGTATTGTTAAAAAAAATATTTGATAGAAAACCCAACTAAATGTTAATGAACATTCGTCTTATCTATTAGCAATTGAAGGAATTGCATTTAAGCAATAAGAAAAAAAGTAAAAAATTTAGGATTAGATTTGGATATACCATTCTTTTTGGGTTTTTTGCAACTCCTTTAACAGAAATAAAATTTTCTTAAAAAATTATCAGTCTATAAGCGAAACTTCTACTTAAACAATTTTCAAATGAACGTAAGGCCTGTCCTTGCGTTATAAAAAGTAGAAGTTATGCAGCTTTTCCAACAATATTCGGACGCAGAATTGATCCATGCCTTTTTACAAGGTCGTGAGCAAGCTTTAGAAGTACTTGTAAACAGATATAAAGACAAGATATATACAGCAGTATTTATGCTTGTTAAGGACAAATATCTGGCAGAAGATATTTTTCAGGAAGCATTTCTTAAAATGATAAGAACAATGCGTGAAGGAAGATATTCTGAACAGGGCAAGTTTTTGCCATGGGCCATCAGGGTAGCGCACAACCTATGTATGGATTATTTCCGCCGTACTAGGCAGCAGATCCCTGTAACCTTGCCTGACGGGCGTGATATTTCGGAAATATTGCCACTTTCTACCGAAAATGCTTCCGAAAAGATGGAAAGACGCCAAACGCACGATGGTGTGCGTCAACTGATAGAGCTGTTGCCGGAAGAGCAGCGGGACGTTATTATACTAAGAATGTATGGCGACCTTAGCTTTAAGGAAATTGCCGATATGACAGGGGTGAGTATAAATACTGCTTTGGGCAGGATGCGTTATGCCCTTATCAATTTGCGTAAAATGATCACGGAAAAGCAAATGGTATTGCGCTAACGAGGTATTTTAGTAATTTCCCTCTATGACATCTTTGCCGCAATTTTTTAAAGAAGAGATACCGCAGGAAGGAAATGAAATAAAGCTTGATGAAGATGCTGGCAGGCATATTGTGCAGGTGTTGCGAATGGGTGTCGGAGAAAAGCTGCAACTTACAGATGGGAAAGGCAAAGCTGCAACTGTTACAATAATAAAAACCGAAAAGAAAAATTGCAGTGTTGTTATTAATGACATAGTATTTCACCAACCAAAAAAAGCGGCATTGCATCTTGGCATCGCGTTTACAAAAAATACCAGTAGAAATGAATGGTTGCTTGAAAAGGCCACTGAATTAGGTGTTGGGAGCATTATCCCCATAGTAGCAGCTCGTACAATAAAAGAAAAAATAAGATATGACAGGTGGCGCAATATACTTGTGTCAGCATTGCTACAATCCCAGCAGTATTATTTACCCAAATTGCATGAAGCAACACAGCTAAAAGATATAATACAACTATATAACAAGGTGCCTCAAAAACTTGTAGCTCATTGTATAGATGGGTATGAAAAATTGACTATTTCTAAAATGTTAAATCCGGGAC
>DATNFP010000016.1:0-3602 GCA_035606335.1 Flavipsychrobacter sp.
GTATGCATCTATTTTCTTTTTATTATTCCTCAGCTTACTAAGTATGTTTTTATCAAACCGATTTGCAGGAGCCTCTTTATCACATTTAGCAAACTGGTAATGCAGTTGCCCATTGCCTATAAACACATTTATTCCATTGCCAGAAAGTTTATACTGGATATCCTTACGTTGATGATGATGTTGATCAGTTATCTGTCCTTTATTTTCAATAAATACCAATGGAGATTTTTGTTGCAGATTTTTGGTACTCAGATTTTCATTCCTTGCACTAACGAGTAAAGGAAACAATAAACAAAGTATAGTGAGTAAAGGGTAGGATTTCTTCATAAAAATAGTTAACGCTCTATTGCAAACCTTAAGATTGTTGTCTGTTCATCTGTCCTGATCCTGATAAAATATAAACCTGACGGAACTACAGGACTAAGTTCTACAGTTTTATGTAGCACACCATTATTTATCGCTACAGCCTCTTTATCAACAATTACCCCAGCAAGATTAATTACTTCAACAGTAGCATTCGTAGCGGTTAAACCAGCATTCCCATCTATTGTAAAACTGCCATCATTTGGGTTAGGGTAAAGAATATACTTGCTATTATTTGCAGTAACAGTCGCTATCCCCAGGGGCCAGGTTTTACTTGCCGCCGTATCTGGAATTGCACAATTTGCATTACTATGAATCAAAACACTTACTATATCTCCTTGTTTCAAATCTCCTATTATAAATATTCCCCCCGTCTCTCCAGCTACAATTTTATTATTTACATACCATTGATAAGTAGGAGAAGTACCTCCATTTACGACATGGGCCGTAAAGGTATCTGCCACACCCGCCATGAATCGGTTATTACTTTCTTTAATACTAACAGAAGGTATCACATTACTGTTTATGTCAATCTTTACACTATCCTCAGACGAGCAACCATATTCTGTTGCCCATATTTTATATACGCCTGATTTTGCGTGATAAATATCCAGGCTATCTTTAGTAGACGTTGTACTATCTGGCAAAAGCCAATTATAAGAAACAGACCATATATCATCATATGCCTCTAAATGCAAGGTGTCTGAATAACAAATCGGACTATTATTTATAATTTTTGGTGTAGGAGGCCTATATCCGATATTGACATTAATACTATCTTTTACATAACAGCTACCTAATGTAATGGTCCATACATAATATCCACTTTTAGGTGAATCTATGGTCGTATCCGGTCTATTAGTATGGAGACCAGGTCCCGTCCATAAATAAGTTACTCCTGCGGTTGTATCACTCATATTTAATACAAGGCTGTCCCCATCACACAACAAGGGAACAGGTTTTACAACAGGGGTGGCATTCGGTTTTATAATAATCGTAACACTATCACTAACAGAAGGGCATCCCAAAGCAGTAGCTGTAACGTAATAAGTGCCGGCATATTTAGGACTGACAGAATCAACAACAATGTTTGAAATTGTGCTTTTAAAACTATCAGGGCCCGTCCACGAATAAGTAACTGCAGAAGGTGCATATATTTTTAATGAATCGCCACTGCATACAGGACTATTATTAAAGATAGAGAAGGGAGAAAGAGAACTATCAATATGTATATTAACACTGTTATCCGATGAAATAAATACTGGGTCACTTGCTACAATTCTTATCCTATATTCTCCCCCCAGCGATATGGAGTCTGGTATAGTGCATGAAATGGTTCCTGAAGTCCCTGTGGCTTTTATTGAACCTATAACTGTAGGACTATTAAAACTACCTGTAGTGTCCGAAAGCTGAACATCAAAAACATTGTCGGATTGAAAATTATAATTAGTGCCAAAAGGCAAATTAAAGGTCGTTCCTCTGCATATGGTAGTATCATTAAAAGGTTGTATTATATACACACCAGTATCATTAGCGATTTTAGCTAAAAAAGCATCATAGTTACGATATGGACCACGGAAATCTGGACTCCATCCAAGTAGTGTTGTTGTGTCTTTTATAGTTTGAAAACCACCATCGGTCGCTATTAAAGTATCACTTTGAGTTGAGCCGGTAAGATAAATGTTGTTAGCAGGATCACAAGCTATGCCCGTCGGGAAAGTATTATTTCCTCCAAAATAAGTTCCCCATATTCGTTCTCCATTGTTAGTAAATTTTGCTACAAAACCATCTACATTTCCTAATTTTTTTGATTGAATGCTTCCTACAGTTGCTATATTGCCTTCATTATTTGTATACCCACAAAAAATTACATTGTTATTTGTATCGCAAGCTATTCCAGTCGCTATCCCGTATGGAAGCATAGAGTCTCTATAACCATAATAAGTACTCCATTTTATATTACCGGAACTATCGAATTTTGACAAAAAAGCGTTCTCATAATAGTCCGGAAAACGCTGAAAGCTTACAGGAGTACTCTGATAATCAATTCCAAAATATTGTCCTCCAACAAAAATATTTCCTACTTTGTCACAGGCAATGTCTATTGGATAATTCAAATATCCCCCGTAATTGACATCCCAGTTTAAATTTCCTGAAGTATCAAATTTTGCAACAAAGCCTACTTCGGGATAGTCTATTATATCAATTTTATTTCCTGTTATATAAATATGCCCACGATTATCATATTTTATTGAAGAAGAATATGCCCCTTCACTGTCTCCGTAATAGGTACCCCATAAACGTTTCCCCAACGGAGTAAATTTTGCTATAAAACAATTAAAATCACCCGAGAATGTATCTTTGTAACTTCCTGGGGTAGCAATTCCACTATATGAGTTTGTTGTTCCAAATAAATAAACATTACCTGTTTCATCACAAGCAACTCCTGAGCCCGATGTTCCACCACTTGTATCTCCGTAATAGGTACCCCATTGACGAGTTCCGGATGAATCAAATTTTACAAGAAATGCATCGCCATAATCCAGATCAACACCAAACGGTGGTACTGCTGTGCTCGGCAAAGCAATAGTATCCGAATAACTGCCAGGAGTTGCTATGCCGTAATAACTATCTGTAACTCCGGTTATATATATATTCCCTACATTATCACACGCCAAATGTCCCGGTATCTCTATCTCTTCACCACCATAATATGTACTCCAAAATCTTGCGCCTAATGAATTAAATTTCGCCAAAAAAACATCTCTTTCTCCATCTAATGTGTCTTGATGACTACCAGTAGTAGCGATATTATTGCTGCTATTTGTTATTCCGTATAAATAAACGTTTCCCCATGCATCACAAGTAACCTGTCCGGTTGCAAAAACAGGGTTGTTATAGTACATGTTATCATCCTCATGTCCCCCATAATATGTCCCCCACAAAAGCTTAGGATCTATCACTATAGTATTTCCACGATGCGACACATCAAAACTTATCACATTATTTCCCAAAACAAATCTTGATGCCACTTCTTTACTTGTCTGCAAGTCATATGAAAACAAAGATCGCTCACTCACCTTTCCCATTGGAGTATTAATACATATTGCCCCATCTTGTTTCGACAATTGTGTAGCACCTCTGTATTTAAGCTTTATGTCTTTTACATTACCTCCTGGACGTACAATAAAATCATACTCCAATTGCGCGTCTTTTATGTACAATACCCAATCTATATC
>DATNFP010000017.1:0-47996 GCA_035606335.1 Flavipsychrobacter sp.
TTATAAAATCATTGCCGGATCTTTCTATTCGTCACGCCATTCTTTTCCTGTCAGGTTCAGGAATACATCTTCTAGGTTCGCGGCTTTTACTTCTTTTTTACGCTGAAATCCTGTTGCCAACAGATTGTCGATTAATTCGGATGGGGTATTCAGGCTTATTATCTCGCCGCTATCTATGATGGCAACCCTTTCACATAGCTCTTCTGCTTCGTCCATGTAGTGAGTAGTTAACACTACAGTGGCACCCCGTTCGCGTAATTGCTTTATTAGATCCCAAAGATTGCGGCGAGCCTGTGGATCAAGGCCGGTAGTAGGTTCGTCAAGGAAAATTATTTTAGGTTCATTTATGAGCGTGGTAGCAATTGAAAACCTCTGCTTTTGACCACCGGATAATTCTTTGAATTTATTTTTAGCTTTTTCACGAAGATTTACCATGTCCAATAATTTCATCGGATCCACTTCACGATTGTATAAGCCTGCAAATAATGCAATGACCTGCTTTAGATTAAGATTAGGATAATAGCCTGCCGCCTGTAATTGAACCCCGATCACATTTTTTATTGCCTGTGGCTCTTTATCCAGGTTCTTCCCATCTACCCAAATTTCGCCTGATGTTTTTTCGCGTAATGTCTCGATGATCTCAAGCGTAGTTGTTTTACCAGCACCATTCGGGCCCAGCAAACCAAATATCTCACCTTCCTTTACTTCAAAGCTGATGCCTTTGACGGCCATAAAATCGCCGTACTTCTTTACCAGGTTATTTACTTTAATAATTGAACCTTCCATAAACCTTAATATGCTGCAATTTACCCACGATTTATTTAGTTATCAAATAACAACTTCTATGCAGGCGTCCCTGAAAATCGAATGGCGTAGTTACTGCCGTAATATCCTTAATATCAAAAGCAGGTATATTTTCTTTATCTAACACAAAATTCCTGTAATTATTGCTGAAATATATTTTTCCATTATCTGTGCAGCTTTTCAGTAGTTTCTTTAGTAAGACCACATGATCACGCTGTACATCAAAATTATCATCCATCCGTTTGCTATTAGAAAATGTAGGCGGGTCGCAAATAATAAGATCAAAAGCATCTGCAGGCAATTCATTAATAAATTCCATTACATCTGCATGGATAAAATCATGCTTTGTATCCTTGTACAACTTGTTGTACTGCATATTGCGCTTAGCCCAATTGAGATAGGTCTTTGAAAGATCGACCGATACCACAGATTCTGCTCCACCATGTGCAGCATACACGCTAAAGGAGCCGGTGTAGCAAAACAAATTCAACACACGCATATCTTTTGCTTCGTCACGCACCATACCTCGTGTGATACGATGATCGAGAAATAAACCTGTATCAAGATAGTCGGTGAGGTTTATTATAAAACTCAGGCTCCCTTCAGGGACTATCCGTTCCACTTTTTGTTCGGCAAATTTCTCGTACTGTCCCTGACGGCCTGCTTTGCGCTGCCGTTGTTTCATATAAATATGCTCGGATGTAATTTCAAGCACCAGACCAATAACCTGCCTGCACGCTTCCAACCATTCATCATGCTCGTCTTCTTCCATACCATGACGGCGCTTATACTCTGCTGCATGCACTACCCCACTATACCATTCTATAGCAAAAGGAAATTCAGGAAGATCATGGTCGTAAAACCTATAACATGCTACATCCTGCCTGCGGGCCAGCTTACTATAGTGCTTATGCACTTTTCGCAAGCGATTCTCAAACATTATTAATTTATCATCTAAAGCCAAAGGTGAAAGTTAAGTTTCAAAATTAGGTTATTGCAATTAACCGTTTTAGTCATTTTAATGATATTTCCCTCAAGTAAATTTCACTTATCCACCTTATACACCCTCATAACGGTGCTGTTCAATACTTTTACCTGGTAAAAAGTATTTGGGTATTCATGGTAATCTTGCGGGTGGTTTCTAAAATTTGTAATGTAATAATATGGCGTTTCGTTACGGTCGACCAACTTAATGCGTTTGCGTTCTTCAGCAGGCAGCATCTCTACATTATTTTCAACCGGGTCCAATGACCAGAAAACGCGTACGGATGAAGATGTATCGTGAGCAAGGATATAGTCGAGTCCTTGCTTATAGGCGCATCCCCAGTATTCGAAATCAAAGTGCTTTCTCAGATATTCATCTTTATGGGAAACAAGTGAATTAAAATATACCTGCTCGAAGGGATGACTTCTCACCATAAAAATTGTTGTGAAAACTATTTGCACTACACATAATGCCTGAACCAATAATCTTCTTTTGCCCTGCATGATCTTGTGCAGTGCAAACAATGCCAGTAAAGCAAACGACGGATAGATGAAATACAGATGGCGCCAGTCGTCATAATTAACGGAATGCAATACTATTACAGCAAGGATGGGGATAAGGAAGAACATCAGGTATAGTAAAAAATTCCTTTGCGGTGTATTCAATAGATAATTGACGGGCCGTTTTATAAACGAGACTGTTACCCACACTATACCTGTGATGCCTGCTGCCAGCCATAATATAGGAATGGTAATCGCGATCCATTCTGGCACATATATCCAGGGCAAATTGCGGCCGCTATATTCAGTTCCATTAAAGGTAAGCTTACCACCCCACCATATATGAGCGAAGGTGAGGAACTCTTCTTTGAAATACCAGATAGGGCCATACCAGAGTATTGGCCATGCGATATATAGTATGCAGCAAAATGAGGCAATAAATAAGAAAAGATTGATCACCGTATTGCGAACAACCTGTTTTTTTGAAATCGCACTGATAATATCAATAATGAAAAACAAGCAGATGAATAAAAAAAGTAAAATACCCATCGAGCGAATGCTGGTGGCATAGCCACATGCAAGCCCAAGCAAGACATACCACCATGTCTTGTTTTTTTGAAATGCTAATTGACAAATAGCAAACGTGATCAGAATCGCGGATAAAAAAGGGATATCTTTTGAATTGAAATAAGAATGAGCGTAAATGCGAGGATTGAATGCAAGCAATATGAAACCAAGGCAAGCAATAGATTGGCTTTTAAATAGCCTGTAGATCAATGTATAGCCAATAAAAACTGCGACGAGAAAAAAAACATGTGTCACTAAATGTCGCATTAGAAAGATGTGCCTTGAGTCAGTGAGTTTTGCTCCTTTTTCGAGAAAAACTAATGGCAATTCAAAACCAGTACCCAAATCACGATCCTGATGATTTTTTAGTGTTGAATCCCCTTTAAATACATAATTATAACTGATGACGCCAATACCTCTCTGTATAGGTTCGTCCCAGGACATACCATAATCTTTAAAACACAATACGCCTATTAACAGCGATAAGATAAATAAGATGATTCCAGGGGTATAAACAGGTACAGTACTTTTCATTATAGCCAAGGTAAGTATAGAGGCTAAAATAGAAAGTCTTTCTCAAATCGCCGTATAAGATGAGGAAAAAGATATTATTTTGAAGCAGCATTCTATGCGTGCTGAAACAAAAATTTATAAAAAGCTTAGTGTACTACCACTTGCCTCTGTAATATTCCTCACAGTATCCGGTGGCCCATACGGGCTTGAGCCGGTATTGTACTATGTAGGTGGTGGTGGCGCTTTGCTATTGCTGGTGATAACACCTATACTCTGGGATATACCTACTATTCTTACTGTAATGGAACTAAACAGTATGATGCCTATAACAGGAGGATATTATCAATGGGTGAAACGGGCAATGGGTATGCGCTGGGCATGTTACGAAGGCTGGTGGACATGGCTCTATACATTTGTTGATCTGGCGATATACCCGCAATTGTTCATCCTGTACGCTTCATTATTTTTTCCGCAAATAGCAGCTTACAGGATACCTATTTGCCTATGTTTTATATGGATATGTGCCGGCATTAATATATTAGGTATCGTACCTGTTGGAAAGATATCAATGTTATTAGGGGCGCTTGTGTTAATACCATTTATAGTGTTGATAGCAGTAAGCAATCATCCTGCACCGCATCTTACTCATTTTGCCGCATCGTTTAAAAATACGGGTTCTTCATTAATAGGCATGGGATTGTTTACCATCATGTGGAATTTTATAGGATGGGATAATGTGACCACTTATGCCGAAGAAGTGAAAAGCCCTGTAAAATCGTATAGGAAAGCTGTGGTAATTGCCTTCTGTACTGTGTTTGTGCTATACTTTGCCACTGTGCTAACGACTGAACAATCCCATATTTCCCCTACTCTTTTGAGAGATAACGGTTTTGCTGCGATAGGGCCTTTTACAGGAAGAAACTGGTTGGGATTGCTAATATCAGCCGGCGGCATGATAAGCTCTATAGGCTTATTTTCTGCTGTACTGCTTTCAGTCTCGCGTGTGCCCCAGGTAATGTCGGAAGATAAATTGCTGCCTGGCAAACTACATGCCTTGCATCCAAAATATGGCTCACCTCATGTATCAATAATTATCTGCGCCATAGTAGTAAGCTGTATGACAGCATGGACATTTGGTGAATTGCTTATCATAGATATCACCATTTATTTTGCCGGACTGGCGCTTGAATATATTAGCCTTGTGAAATTGAGAATCAAAGAACCAAACGCAACGAGACCATTCAAAATAAGACTAAATACTACAGGATTATGTATAATGGTGGCGTTACCTATTATTGTATATCTGACAGCACTTTCTGATGCAATTATTAAATCGAAGGAAGCAGTAAAACCTGCTCTATTTGCCTTTGCATTAATATTGAGTGCGGAAGTAATGTGGATAATTGTGAAATGGAAAAATCCCCGAATTGCTGATATAAAAGAAGGCGAGAACGCTGCTAATCCAAAATACTAAATTGTTTGGATTTAGGTGGAGTATAAGGCTCGCTCTTTAAGTGAGGAAGGCTTTTGTTCCGCTTTTCATAATAGAGGCTATCGGTTTTGCTTAGTGTAAATTCTTTTTCGTAGATAAGGCTATCTACCTGGTACTCCTGTTCTTTTACCAATCTGCCCGTCTGCGGGTCGTAGTAGCGCCATATTCCATGGCGTAATGTACCCTTGTCTGTAGGAGCATAGGCTAATCTTTCCAAGCCTGATACCGGATCTGTAACAACTATGGTATCGTAAGGATAAGCGGGATTCAGACTCCGGTAATGACCAATGATCGTCAGTTGTCCTTTATCGAAATATTTCACTTCTCCATCAAGCACATTATATTTATAATTTTCTATAGCTACCAGCTCACCTTCATCATCCATCTTATACCATTTGCCTATCTTGTTACCATGGGCATAATTACCAAATTCAGAATATGCAGGCTCGCCGCGAAGTGCTTGCTGACTTATTAGCCATAAGCCATTTTTTTTGCCATTAATATCAGTTTTGTTAAGAACAGGGTTATTATTTGATGACACAGCAGTCTGTGCTGCAGCATCTATACCCAGATACAAAAGAGCAAATAATAATATGGTCTTAAATAACTTCATTACAATTATACTGCAAATGAACTGCCACAGCCACATGTGCTGCTGGCATTGGGATTATTAAATACAAAGCCCCGGGCATTTAAACCACTCTGAAAATCTACTTCCATGCCAAATAAATAAATACCATGAGACTTCTTCATAAGAACGGGAATATCTTCGATATCGTACAATTCGTCGTCGTTTTCTTTTGCATCAAAACCTAAAACATAGCTCATGCCGGAACATCCCCCACCTTTTACTCCAACACGAAGAAATTGTCCTTCGGGGAAACTAGGTTCGCTCATTAACCTTTTTACCTCTTTTACAGCACTTTGTGTGAGTTTCACCGGGCTGCTTATTATTGTATCCATCTAAAAATGAGATCTTTTTACAAATTTACGATACCTTAAAAGCCCTGCCAAATAAGCAATCTTAAAGTATTACTAATATCAATCTCAATATAGAGAATAATTGATATAATGCACTAAAAAACATTTTTTTACATTTGCTACCTGCAAAACAACATTGTATGAGCGAGGCACTTGAAAAAATTGTTGATGATACAGCCGGCCTTATGAAAAAGGCAATAGGCCACTTAGAGTCAGAGATCAGTAAAATACGTGCCGGAAAGGCCAATCCGCAAATATTAGATGGTATATATGTAGATTATTATGGCAATCCTACCCCATTGAACCAAGTAGCCAATATAACAATACCTGATGCCCGCACACTGTCTATACAACCATGGGAAAAGCAAATGCTTGGGCCAATAGAAAAGGCCATTATTGCATCCAATATAGGGTTGAATCCTCAGGGCGACGGCCAGATAATCCGTTTGTTTTTACCACCGCTTACTGAAGAGCGCCGCAAAGAATTAGTAAAAAGAGTGAATGCTGAAGGAGAACAAGCTAAGGTGGCCATCCGCAGTATTCGCCGTGACTCGATAGAATCAATAAAAAAGCAGCAAAAAGATGGCCTTAGTGAAGACGTAGCCAAAGATGGTGAAGCACGCATACAAGGGATAACAGATAAGCATATAGTACTGATAGACCAACATTGCAAGGAAAAAGAAAAAGAGATAATGACTGTATAATGATTCATTATTCTTTCAATGAACCTTTTTATTATTAACTTTATAGATCATGGACCAGCTTCATAAGCATATATTGCTGCTGTTTTCCATCCCGATATATGCTATTTTAATTCCCCTGGAAATAGCGTTGAGCCATTTGCATGAATGGAAATTTTATAGTTGGAAAGAAACACTTATTAATGTATATCTGAATCTTGTTAATGTTGGAGTTGATCTTTTATTACGAGGGATAGCATTAGCAGTATTAATTTATTTCTTTCAGTATCACTTCTCAATCAGCTGGAATCCAATAGTTTATTGGGTTGTTTTATTTATTTCGGAAGATCTGCTTTTTTGGCTTGAGCATTATGTTGACCACTCAAGTAGGTTTTTCTGGGCTGTGCATGTTACGCACCACTCATCCGAAGAATTTAATCTAAGCACAGGGTTCAGATCATCAGTATTGATGCCATTTTACAGATACCTGTATTTTATTCCTTTAGCGCTTTTGGGATTCGGGCCATTGGATATCATATTCATGTACGCGTTGACTCAGACATATGGTATTATAGTGCACACTCAAGCTGTAAAAAAACTACCTCGCTGGATAGAATATATTTTCGTAACACCATCGCACCACAGGGTACATCACGCAAGTAATATCCCTTATATGGATAAAAATATGGGAATGGTGCTGATCATCTGGGATAGAATATTTGGAACATTTGTAGAGGAAATGCCTGACGAAAAACCTGTGTATGGATTATACTCCCCTATCGAACAGCCACATCATCCCGTACACATCATCTTTCATGAATGGAAAAAAATATTGCAGGATTTTAATAAGCAAATATCAATAAAGGATAAGCTAAAATACCTGTTCATGCCGCCGGGTTGGAGTCCTGATGGAAGTACAAAAACATCGAAGCAATTGCAGACAAAATGGTACGAAGAGAGAAAAACAACTTCAAATAACTAAGCACCAGCCATTTTAAGAATTTTCTTGTATTCTGCTGCAGTTACCGGCCCTACAGATAGTCTCGGCTTTTTTAGCAGCGCCATATCTTTAAAAGCTGCATCTCCTTTTATTGTTTCTAATGTTACAGATTTAGGCAATGCTTTTACAGGTTTAAAATCAACTGCAACCCAGTTTGGATCGTCTGTAGTAGGATCCTGGTAAGCAGTCTTTGTCACTTCTGCTATGCCTACTATCTCCAATCCTTCATTGCTATGATAATACAAAACCTGGTCGCCTTTTTGCATAGCTCTGAGATTATTGCGCCCTTCGTAGCTGCGCACACCATCCCAATGAGTTTTGCCATCTTTTACAAATTGTTGCCAGCTATATTTGGACGGTTCAGATTTTACAAGCCAGTAATTCATAAGAAGTAGAATTAGATATTTGAAGCCAAATTATAAAATTGTGGACTTTTATTTATCACGTTGCAGCAAATAAGATGCTATTTCATGCAAATGGCTTTTCCGTTTGCTCAGCGCCGCAACATCTTCAAGGCATTTGAAAGCCATATTTGAATATTGCCCCATCATTTCTTTACAGGCTTTATCAGCACCTGTGGCGCTAAAAAGAGACAACATTGCAGACACTTTATTGTCACTATCAGTTTGTAACAATTCTTTTATCTGCTTAGCCTGGCTGTCATTAGCATGTTCCAACGCATTAAGCAACAGAAAGGTCTTTTTATTCGATTTTATATCACCCCCCTGCTGTTTGCCCAATTTATCAGAAACACCGTAGGCATCAAGATAATCGTCCTGCAGTTGGAAGGCAATGCCAAGGTTTTTCCCAAATTCGTATAGCTTATTTGTATTTCCTTCTGTAGCGCCTCCAAGTAATCCACCTATCTTTAAGCTACTTGCCAATAACACCGAAGTCTTAAGCGTGATCATTCGAATATATTCATCTATGCTCACATCATTTCTCAATTCAAAATCCATATCCAATTGCTGGCCCTCACAAACCTCGATGGCGGTTTTATTGAATAAATGCATTATCAGAGGTAATGATGCTCCAATATTTGACAAATGTTCGTACGAATAGATACACATTACATCACCACCGAGAATACCGGCTGTCATACCATACTTGTCATGAACAGTTGGCTTGCCCCTGCGTAAAGGTGCCTTATCCATAATATCATCGTGGATCAAAGTGAAGTTATGAAACAACTCTATAGCATCCGCAGCATGCCATGCATCATTATTTATCTCACCAAATAGTTCATTCGCCATAAGGCATAAAACCGGGCGTATCCGCTTGCCGCCCAAATGCAGCAGATAGCGGCATGGCTCGTACAAAGTATCCGGTTGTGGAGGAAATGGTAAAGTATTTATGAATCGCTCTTCAAATGATTCTACCAGTTGTGTAAATGAATGCATTGATTACCTTTTACGTTTTTTCGTAACAGTTTTTTCAGGTTGAATAGTTGTTTTCTTAGGCTTTTTTTGTTGAGGCACTTCCAGGATAGCATAATCTATCTGGCGCTTTTCAAGGTTGGCAGAAACGACACGCACCTTTACTTTGTCACCCATGCCAAAGCGCAGACCTGTATTTCTTCCTATCAAAGCATATTCGTGTTCCTGCAATTCAAAATCATCAAATTCTGCCAGGTCTGCAATCGAAACCATGCCTTCACATTTTTGCTCTACGGTTTCTGCCCAGAAACCAAAGCTAGCGACCCCGCTAATTACAGCTTCAAAATCTTCACCAACAAATTTCTGCATATATTCTACTTGCTTGTATTTGTTAGCTGTCCGTTCTGCCTCCATTGCTCTTCGTTCCTGGTCGCTGCAATGACGGCATTGTTGTTCCAATTGCTTGATGGGATGAAGATTTTTATCCAAGCATTCCTGCAAAATGCGATGTGCCAACACATCCGGATATCGCCGTATAGGAGAAGTGAAATGACAATAATTATCAAACCCTAATCCATAATGACCAATATTTTCTGTAGTATAAACCGCCTTTGACATCGTTCTTATTCCCAGGCTCTCCAATACATGCTGTTCGGGCTTGCCCTGAACCAGCTTAAGCATTTCGTTGAATGATTCTGCAATGCTTTTCGGTGTATTCATATTGAATTTATGCCCGAATTTGGAAGCAAAGGTGGCAAACAGTTTCAGCTTATCTTCGTTAGGCACATCGTGCACACGATAAGGAAATGGCAAAGGGCTGTCCTTTACTTTTATTTGCGATACATATTCTGCAACTGTACGATTAGCCAGTAGCATAAATTCTTCTACTAACTGATGTGCTTCTTTACTTTCTTTTACTTCTACGGCAATAGGTACACCACGCTCATCCAATTTAAAACGCACCTCCTGTGATGAAAAATTAATAGCTCCCTTTTCAAATCTCTGCTTGCGAAGGATCTTCGCTATGCTATTAAGAAAAAGCAATTCTTCCCTGTAATCACCTTCTTTCCCTTCGATTATTTCCTGCACTTCTTCGTACGAATAGCGGCGTTGCGAACGAATTGCAGTTCTGCCCAGCCATGATTCCTTTACTTTACCATTCTTTGTTATTTGGAAAATAGCAGAAAAAGCATATTTATCCTCATTCGGACGAAGAGAACATAATTCATTTGATAAGCGCTCAGGAAGCATTGGCAATACTCTGTCAGGCAGGTAAACGCTTGTGGCCCTGCGATACGCTTCTTTATCTAATTCCGAACCGGATGTTACATAATAACTAACATCAGCAATATGAACACCTATCTCATAGATGCCGTCTTTCAAAGGTCTCACAGATATAGCGTCATCAAAATCCCTTGCATCTACCGGATCAATGGTTACAGTAAGTATGTCACGAATATCTTTTCTATTTTTCAGCTCTGCTTTATCAATACCTTCCGGAAAACGCGCCGCCTGTTCTAAAACATCATCAGGGAAATGCAGAGGGAACCCATTATCTACTAAAATACCCTGCATGGCTATTTCGTTGGAGGTCTCGTGCGTTAAAATACTCATCACTTCTCCAATAGGATTCTTTGCCTTTAAGTCCCACTCAACAATCTTTACAATAGCATGGTCATTATGCTTTGCATCGTGTAAAAGATGCAATGGGATAAAAATATCTACAGGCATGTTTTCCTTATCAGGCAGCAAAAATGCAAAATGATTATGCACTTCAAGCTTACCGCTAAATTCTGTTTGCCTGCGTCTTACAATTTCTTTTACTACACCCTCTTGTCTTGCTCCACGTTTATTGACACCTACAAGTTCTACTTTAACATCATCGCCATCTAATGCTGTATGCAGATTTTCGCGCCTAACCAATATATCACGTTCTTGCCCTTCGACCGTTACAAACCCCATCCCGCTACGGACAATATCAATTCTGCCATGAAAAGTATGCTTGCCAATTGTGTCCGTCTGCTTCTTCTTTTTCTTTTTAGCTGTCATAATGTTCCTGATTTTCGCTTATCGTCTTTTCAACATAACTTAAAACTACATTATTGAATTCATTTTCTTTATTAAACAAAACTGAAACCTCAATAGGAAGCACAACTATATCTATATCCCATTGTTTAAGCTTGTCGGTATATAACTGTAAACGTGCAGCGTCTTTCTCCGTAGTGACAATGATCTTGTCAGGCACATTCCAGTTTTCAAAAGCTGCCTTTATCTCTTCCAGATCTTTAGATACAAAATAATGATGATCTGCGTATGATAATATATGTATATCCTTGGTTTGTTGTTTCAGGTAATTTACTAAGGGTTCGGGTCGGGCAATACAGCATACAAGAACAACATTAGTATTCTTTATGTTTACTGTTTCTTGAGTAATAAAATTATAAGGAGTGTCATATTTAATGCAGGTGAAAAATACTTTTTGATCAGGAAAGGGGGCAATCATTTTCTCTATGCTCTTTGCCGCAGTTTCATCCAAATTTGCCGGGCATTTGGAGACAACAATTACATCAGCGCGTTTGTAAGCACTTCTACCCTCACGTAGCCTGCCATAAGGCAAAATATAATCTTTATAAAAAGGCCGTGAATAGTCTGTAATTAAAATATTAACCCCGGCCTTTACAGAGCGATGCTGATAGGCATCATCGAGCAAAACAACTTCTACATCTGGTCTGCGCTGCAATAGGCTTGGAATACCTGTCAATCTTTCTTCTGCAACACTTACCACGAGGTCAGAATATTTCATGTGATACTGCATCGGCTCATCACCTATTTTCAGAGCATTGGTATTTTCATCAGCCAATACAAACCCTTGAGAATGCCGCTTATATCCCCGGCTCATTGTAGCTACTTTAAATTGATATTGCAATAGCCTTATCAGGTATTCAACATGTGGTGTTTTACCTGTGCCACCTACAGATAAATTCCCCACACTGATAACAGGGACACTAAATTCAACTGAAGCATAAAAACCTGTATCGTATAATCTATTGCGTAGCCAAACTATAGCCCCATATATTAAGGCAAATGGATAAAGTAATACTCGTATAGCTGTAAAAAGATAGTATAATATATTGCGTTGATTCATATTAATCCGGCGTGGTGTAATGCGTATTCCAAAATTTTTTCCTGTGGCTCAAAAGGCTTTACCTTATTTAATCCTAGATGCTCAATGGCTGTATGAATCAATAATTGTTTATCATGAGGTAATTCCTCCTGATTTTTCATAAAGACAAAAGAGCCGGCCTCAAGAAGGCAGCTTTCGGGTATCAATCCTATGACTTCGCTGCCTACCAGGGAAACACCTATTTCTTCAGCAATAGCTTTACAGGTTTCCCAGGCATTTAAAGGAGATGTCACACGATAATCCAGCAAATTCATTGATACTTGTGCGCATTCAAAGTCTTCCATATACCAGCCAATAGCACGAACTTTAGATAAAGTCCCCGGCACCTTGACTCTCCTGCCTTCTTCTGTTTTTACATATCCCCGCTCTCTTAGTCGTTCTGCTATATATATGGCCTTTTCAATGTCACGTGTATCAAGAGAAATATTAAATGCTACAAGTATATTGCGTGCACCAATTACAGTTGCTCCGCTCTGGGGAGTAAATGTAGCCGGTCCGAAATCCGGTCTCCATTGAGGCAATTTTATCTTTTCCATCAACCCTTCATATTGCCCTTTGCGAATATCCGGTAATGCCCTGCGATATTCAAGAGAAGCCGAATACTCATATAAATAAACGGGGATATTCAATTCTGAGCCCACTTTCTCACCAAGTCTTTTAGCCCAGCTTATAGCATCCTCTATATGCAAACCCTTTAATGGAACCACTGGACAAACATCTGTTGCGCCTATGCGCGGATGCACGCCTTTTTGCTCCTGCATATTAATTACCTCAGCGGCCATTTTTATGCCTTCAAAAGCAGCATTCACAACAGCCTCTGGTTCTCCGGCAAAAGTCATTACTGTACGGTTTGCTGCTATACTGCTATCTATATGGAGTAAAAAAGACCCTTTTACAGATCTTATAGCATCAGCTATTGCATTTATCTTCTTTATATCTTTTCCCTCGCTAAAATTCGGCACACATTCTAAAATAGACCCGGTACTCATATCACTGTAAATGTAGGCAATTGGATGAATTACCTTTGTCTTTGTTAAATCTCTATAAATAATGAGATAATTGTAAAAATCGTTATGTATTTTTGAGCAATTATTATTTTAAAGTAGATATATTGGATAAATTCGTTAGCTTTTTCTAATAAATAGAATTAGAATACATATTACCTTTTCTGTTTTAAGAATGTTATTATAAAACTCTTAAATTATAAGCTAATATTTTGAAATTATATGTATATTGGCGCCTCAAAAATAACCATGAAAATATTCTTCTCCCTATTTTGTCTGGTTTTATCTGTTAATGTCTATTCTCAAAAAATTATTAAAAGCAATAATACGAAAGAGACATCTTGGGAGGTCTTGACCAGGATGAATTTGAATGATAATTGTTTTTATTCATATCAAAGGGTTAGAAAAGTTGACAACAATTATAGCCTGCAATTGAAAATAATGATAGGCAGGGTATTTGCCATATCAAAAGATGCTCCTTTAGTATTGACTTTGGATGATAACTCAACAGTTACGTTACATAATACAGAATTCAATATAACTTGTGCCGGATGTGGTGAGATAGGTGCCAAAAGCCAGGCACAGGGGTTGGAAGTAACCTACCTCATCGCTAAAGAAGATGTTGCTAAACTGAAACAGCATAAAGTGGTAAAAGTGAAGGTGTATTCTTCTGACGGCTATTTACAAGATGCGGTAAAGGCAAAGTATTCTGAAACGTTCAACAAATCAATTAACCAGGTAGAATAAATTCAGATATTCGTTTATACCATTTAACAGAATATTGCATTTCCGTTTAATATCCATTTCCAGGTTACGCTTATATTGCAGGCTCTTAATAAAGTGCTATGAATTGGATAAACCACCCCATTTTATTGGAAGGTGACAAAGTTAAACTCATTCCCCTGGAAAGCATCCACATACCTGAATTGCTTGAAATAGCAAAACAAAAAGAGATATGGAACCATTACTCTGTTGATTGTTCCAATCCTCAAATATTATCATCCGAATTAAGAAGTACTTTATTAAAGCGCGCTACCGGCGAACAGTACACTTTTACCATAATAGATAAAATAAACAACAAGATCATCGGCAGTACGCGCATATACAATTTCTATCCGGAGCATAAAAGGCTGGAAATAGGCTGGACATGGTACGCACCGGCATATTGGGGAACGGGCTATAATACCGAATGCAAACTATTATTACTGACCTATTGCTTTGAAACTCTAAAAACGATCAGGGTACAGCTACAAACCGATGAACATAATCTGCGCAGCCGGGCAGCGATACAAAAAATAGGTGCAAAATTTGAAGGTATTTTAAGAAAAGAGAGGGTGAGGACCAACGGCACGATCCGCAATACTGCCATATTTAGCATTATTGATGATGAATGGGAAGAGGTAAAAAATATGCTGCAAAATCGTTTGGTCGAAAACAATATCACGAAAGTTTCCTGAATAATATCAATAAACTACCTTAATGGTTTCTCTACTCAAGATCATCAGGTTATCTTTGAGGCCTCAATAGAGTTAGCAGATGTCTGAAAATAACCGTTACAATCAGCGTGGAGTTTCTGCCCAGAAAGAAGATGTGCACCGTGCTGTTGCCAAATTAGATAAGGGGCTTTATCCAAATGCGTTTTGCAAAATTTATCCTGATTACTGGGGAGATAATGAACAATATTGCAACCTGATGCATGCTGATGGTGCAGGGACTAAATCGATTTTGGCATATATATACTGGAGAGAAACAGGTGATCTAAGTGTATGGAAAGGCATCGCAATAGATTCTATAGTAATGAACATAGATGATCTATTGTGCGTTGGGGCAACGGGCCCGTTTACCTATTCATCGACAATAGGACGCAACAAACACCTGATACCGGGTGATATAATATCTGAAATAATAAATGGTAGCCAGGAATATTTTGATACGCTTAAGGAATATGGAATAGACGTACATTTTTTAGGTGGAGAAACAGCAGATGTGGGCGACGTGGTAAGAACTGTAATAGTAGATGGTACCATGGCCTGCCGGATGAAGAGAGACAAGCTTACAACTACTGAAAAAATGCAGCCAGGTGATGTAGTGGTATCTCTTGCCAGCTACGGACAGGCTACTTACGAACAGGAATATAATAGCGGCATGGGAAGTAATGGACTTACAAGTGCCCGCCATGAGTTGCTGAAAAAAGAATACGCTAAAAAATATCCCGAAAGTATTGACCCAAATCTACCTGCTGATGTAGTATATAATGGGAAATATGGAGTGACAGATGCTACGGAAACACCGCTAAATATTGGCAAACTTTTACTCTCTCCTACCCGCACCTACGCGCCTGTGGTATTAAAAATATTACAGCAACATTTCGATAAGATACATGGTATAATCCATTGTAGCGGCGGCGGGCAGAGCAAATGCCTGCACTATTTGCCTAAGCCATTGCAGGTAGTGAAAAACAATTTATTACCTGTTCCACCATTATTTAGATTGATACAACAATCTGCCGGTACAGACTGGAAAGAAATGTACCAGGTATTTAATATGGGACAGCGACTGGAGATCTTTACAGATAAAGAAACTGCAAGAGCCATTATTGACATAGCTCACAGCTTTAATATAGATGCCCAGGTATCAGGATATGTGCAGGAGGCCAAAGAAAAGGAAGTGATAATTGAAAGCCCTTACGGAACTTTTAGTTATAAATAAGTTTGGCACTATATGTGTGTCTTATAAGTAAATACATGCCTTTTTACTGTAAACAATATAGTTATGTACCTAAAAACAATCATTTTAAGTGTTTTAGCCTTATCTGCATTCAGTGCTACGTTTGCGCAGGATGAAATATACAAGCGCGATGGCGAAATTATTGAGGCCAAAGTGAAAGAAATAAGCCCTCAAAGCATCACTTACAAGCGGTTTGATAACCAGGATGGACCTGAATATTCAATCAATAAAAACGATGTAGAAAAAATAAAGTACCAAAATGGTGTTGTAGATAATTTTGAACAGGCGCCGGATAGAAGAAGAATGCCAGGAGCCCCTTTCTCAAAATCTTTCAGAAGTGAAAAAAAATCGAAGCTACAATACAATAAAAATATTATTGCCATAGCACCTTTGCAATTAACAGAAAATGGGATAGGCTTTAGCCTTAGTTACGAACGCGAGCTTGACAAAAGAGGAATACTAAGCTTCTATATACCCGCTATGCTCACGTTTAATATAAACAACACATCTACCAATGTTAACTACCCATATTCTGCTAATCAGAGTGTAAATGCCGACCCCATGTTTTATATAATGCCTGGAGTAAAATTTTATCCAACAGGAAGCCATGGCAAAGTAAAATATTCAGTAGGGCCTTCGTTAGTAATAGCTGATGGGAAGCATACAGATTATACATACGATATGAATGGCAATCCCACATCTGTGCAGGAAGACCATTTTATATTCGGGGCTGTCGTAAATAATTCATTAAATATCAATCCCACTGCACATCTCAATTTAGGATTGGATTTTGGTCTTGGCGGTTCTTATATAAATAAATTCAATGGTGTGAACCAGGGGATTACTGCTCTTACGCAATTTTCATTTAAGATCGGCTACAGATTCTAATTTTTCCCAACATTGAAAATATAAATGTCTTCTACTAAATAGTAGAAGACATTTTAGTTTAAGTTAGTTTAATGGGTTAGCAGCAAGAGTAAAATCTGTATTAATGTTTACTTGTTCAGATTTCTTTAAAACACTATCCAGGTTAGTATAAACTCTCAAAGACATCGTGGGTTTTAAGAAATAAGTTTTAATATCAAGGTTGGCCGAAGTCAGTTTTATCTGGTTTTGATTACGGGTAACGTTATAATCATACGCCAATAATTGTTCAGGCAAGCTATCAGCAGATATAAAGATTTTTATTGTATCAAGAAAATTAAAATTCCCGTTCGTTGGGTTTGTCACCTGCATGGTTATGCTCTTCAGGGTCACAGAATTAACTTTGTCAGAGCTTGTATTATTTTGAGAAATATATTGCTGAGAGTTTGTTGTGACAGATATCTTGGGTAGTGATAGCGGATATCCATGCGAAGGAATAGTAATGTTTGTATCAGGAAGGGCAGATAGGGTCAATGATTCATTAAAGGGCACATCAACACTAATATTGGTCAGGCTTTTTATCTTATTACAGCCAATAGCTAATAGAATAGCTAATGAAGCGCAGATATATACTCTCTTTCTCATAGGTTTGTGAGTGATGACTAAAGCTACATTATTTAAGCCGTTTCTTAACAATAAATATTAGTAATTTTGCGCACTTTATGCAATCTAAAACAGTAGCCTTTCATACACTGGGCTGCAAGCTCAATTATTCAGAAACTTCTACACTTAGCCGTATGCTGGAAGCAGATGGTTTTGTGAAAAAAGATTTTGAAGAGCATGCAGATGTGTATGTCATTAATACCTGCTCTGTTACAGAAAATGCAGATAAGGAATGCAGGCAGATTGTCCGACGGATACAGCGAAGGTCTCCGGAAGCTACTGTGGTAATAACGGGCTGCTATGCACAATTAAAGCCACAGGAAATTGCACAGATACCCGGCGTGGATCTTGTATTGGGTGCGGCTGAAAAATTTAATCTTTCCCATCATCTGTCTGATTTTACAAAGGGAGACAGCGCTAAAATCTGTTCATGCGATATTGAAGATATAAATGACTTTCATAGCTCCTACTCTATTAACGACCGTACCCGTACCTTTCTGAAGGTGCAGGATGGATGCGATTACAATTGCAGTTTTTGCACCATTCCCCTTGCGCGGGGACACAGCCGTAGCGATAGTATAGAAGGGGTACTGCATAATGTGAAAGAACTTGCTACAAGCGGCACAAAAGAAATAGTACTGACCGGCATTAACCTGGGAGATTTTGGCAAAGGCATTGAAGGTGGCAAAAAAAACGAAGAGTCATTTTACAAATTGATACAAGAGTTAGATAATGTACAAGGAATAGAGCGTTTTCGCATCTCTTCTATAGAGCCTAATTTACTGAGGGACGAGATCATACAATTTGTGGCACAATCACAAAAGTTCATGCCACATTTTCATATACCATTGCAAAGTGGCAGTAATAAAATATTAGGTGCGATGCGTCGCCGCTATCGTAGGGAACTATATGCAGAACGGGTAGCCATTATAAAAAAACTCATGCCTCATTGTTGCATAGGTGCTGATGTAATTGTTGGTTTCCCATCAGAAAGCGATGAGGATTTTAAAGAGACTTTTGATTTTTTACATCAGCTTGATATTTCCTACTTACATGTATTCACCTATTCAGAACGTGCCAATACATTAGCATTAGATATTGCGCCTGTAGTGCCTGTGCATATACGCCATGAAAGGAATAAATTATTGCGAAACCTTTCATATCAAAAGATGCAATATTTTGCCCAACAACACAATGGCCAAACCCGTAAAGTACTTTTTGAAAGCGTACAGAAAAACGGGCTAATGGAAGGATATACAGATAACTATATTAAAGTTCACACCCCCTATAGAGGAGAATGGGTGAACCAATTAGTAGATTGGAACCTTTAATAAAATGTTTCATACATATAAACTATTTTTAAAATTGAGTGTTAACACAATATTGCTATCTTTGCCATCCTAAAAAATTGACTTCGTAGCTCAGTTGGTAGAGCAGCTGACTCTTAATCAGCGGGTCTAGGGTTCGAGTCCCTACGAGGTCACTAGTATAGAAGGGTTTCAGACGATTCAAGTTTGAGATCCTTTTTATTTGCACTATAAAGAGATCTTCACCCTATAAAATTTAATTACAATATAAGGGTGTGTGCTTATGCTTCATGTTTTAATTGATAGCAGGTCTTCCTCAAGCTGGCACTACGACTTAATATTAGCTCCAAGTACCGATAGTTTGCTATAGTACTCGTCTATTTTGACTAAACTTATTGCTAAATTTTGCCCTTTAAATATGTAATACATATTCTGCACTTGATGCAAACAAACAACATTCCAAAAATGAATTAATGGTATGAAATCACTATCCTGCAGGATGATATGTCCATTATTTTCCTTTAAATAAAACAAGCGATTATCTATATCTAATTTCAATCTACCGGCCTTATCAAAACTACAACAAGTGATAAGCACATCCCTCGTTAGAAGAATTGGTTCTATATCTAAATCAAGAAACTTTCCGAGAATAATTTTTTTAATTGTCTTGATCTCGATATATACATGTTCGACGCTTTCCATGGCAACAACCTCACCCACACCGTATCTCGTTTTCACAAAGTTGCCAATCTTTAGTCCTTTGGGATCCATAATTGGCATTTTTGATGACTTGATAACCTAATCAAAGGAAAGCCATGCCATTGGGATATTTAAATTGTTAAATACTGATGAGATTAATTAAATTGTATATTTTTTATGAATCATAATTTGAGCAATAAAATTTATTCCTGTATTTTATATGCTGCGCTCAGTTAAGAATTAGCAGCCACGAACGCATGGAGGTGGGAAAAAAACTGCTTAAGCCACTGATCAAATTATGGAAATGCTTTCCAATTTGCTTTGCTGGTCCAAGTCTCAAATGGAAGGCGCTGTTGTATATCTGGCTGGAGTAAATCTGCTTACTATGCTTACACAACTATCGAAATGGAAAAAGACTGGCTGCGAAAAAAGGCATTACCCTTCACTATCGGATAGATGCCGATATAGCTGTATTGATCAGGATAAAAAGGATGCGCTCTTTTCAATGACATCGGGCTCAACATTTGGAACGAACAATAAAAAGGGCGTAGGTCTGGGATTACTCCTATGTAAAGAGTTTATGGAGCGAAGGTGGTCGTATAGATTTTGATAGCGCACTCGGCAATGGTTCCAGCTTTTTTATTTTTATCCCGCTCGGAGTTAAAAGCTGCCATTAATAATGGAACGCATGCAAACAGCTATCGCACTATCGTCAATTTTTCAATGAATTTTCCCTGAGTGCCATTTATGCTAATAATATAATTTCCTGTTGCCAGATCGCTGACATCAATACTATTGCTATAATGACTTGCAGATTCGACCTGCAATTGCTTTACAGCTTGTCCCTGCATGTTGTATAAAGTAATATTAAATGGCTGAGTCGAATTCCAGTCGAGATCGATATATACAATGTTGCGTGCAGGTACAGGATAAAAATTCGCATGACCGCCAGTATTGATTACCGGCTGCACATCGAGTGAGTATGCCTGATAGTAAAAATAGTACACGCTGTGAGGCGCTGCGGGCCAGCTGCCTGCCACTGCATTCCAATCATAGTTGGATTGAGATGTTTCCTGGTTATAGCTGTTATAAGCACAGGCATAGCTTTGAAATTACCAGTATTGGAGGCCATTATTAAAGATGTAGCTATGCTTTGGCGGCTTTCAGGAAATGGATATAGATTTCACTGCAGATAATCCCGGATTATCCTTATTCCATTGTCACATGCAACTGTGGGTTCATGACATTATTTGACTACATCTAGTTCGTTAGATATGCTTTAAAACGGATAATCATGGTTTTGAAGAGGTTCAATCGCTTCAATACATACTCTCTATATCAAGACAATATCAGCCCTTTCAATTCCCCATCACTCTCAGCTAGCTTCTGCAGGTATCCAGTCGTATGCAGACTTGTTCGCCCCATTTTGTAAAAGCATTTTTACGCAGGCTATTTGATTAGCTTTAAATTTATCATTCATTAAAGGATGCACTGCCCAATCGATAGGAGTACCACTATAGTATCATTGATCTTACGTCATTATCCATAGCATATAGTTTTTTTAGAAAACACCTATTGGGCATTTACAATCTATATTGACAAAAAACCTAAATTACAAGCACATTTTATGTGAAATTAGAAATGTTTTCAAAAATAGTTGAACTCGAAAAGGCCTTTGATATTTTAATTTCTAAGTGCAGATTAGAAGAAAGCCCGGCCGAAGAAATGTTTGCAGCAGCCATACTATGGACGGAAGCTGTATGGGCTAAAGCGGAGGAAATGGGGCCAATATCACTGACCGATGAGCAGATAAAGGATGGACTTAGGTTAGCACAGTCTCCGGTTTTTGTTTGCGGTGTTCATCGTAGTGGCACAACACTAATGAGAGACTTGTTAGATGGTCATCCTGAATTGGTCGTATTTCCTTCAGAAGGAAGTTACTATGTTAGTCTTGAACATAAGCTACTTGTATTACCCAAAGGTAAATGGGCCAAATATATGGGAATAGAATGGCTTCGCAGATTGGCAAATCCCATCAATCAGCCTCCATTTTGGGTACTTGGACGAAGCACTGATACAAGCTCTCACTACGTTGATTTCGCGAGGTACTTAATGACTTGGTGGTCTATTGTAAATAAAGAAAATTCGTTGTGGCCTCATATAACTATCATACTCGCATACGCATCCTGCACAAATAGGCTTACGGCAAAAGCCTGGGTAGATAAAACACCCACAAACGAACGTTTCCTAAATCGGATATGGCAGGAAATGCCCAACGCCAAAATAGTACACATGATTCGCGACCCGTTCACTACTCTATCCTCTCATAAAAAAATGGACAAATTTTTTAACCTGCGATATTCACTGCGTAATCTAAAATATTCCTTCCGGGTAGCTGCTCGGCAATCTGCGTCAAAGGATTCCCGGTATTTATTACTATGCTATGAAGATCTCTGCGAAAACCCTTCATTTGCTACAAAAGAACTAGCATCCTTTCTCGATATTGAAAATTCCGACATCTTAACCCAGCCTATGGTCGCAGGAGTTCCCTCTCCAGCCAATAGCATTTTTGCTAAAGAAGCACCCACCGGACAAATCCTGAAAGCAACTCAACACCCACAATATGAAACACTAAATATGGCAGAGCAGCAAACCCTTGCTGCATATATGGGAAGCCTTGCCGGTAAGTTCGGTTATAAATTGGTGCCGGTAAAGCCTTTTCAGAAATTTTATTTTAGATTAAAGCACCGCCTCTTATAGTTATTTTCCCGTATTGTTTTTTAAAAAGTCTTTTTCAGCTATTTTTAGTTGACCACGCTTTAATTAAAGATTAGTTTGAGGTCTTTACATAAATAAAAATTTAAATTGCATTAATGAAGGTGGAACGTAAGGCTGAGGAAGGTATATTTTTTAAAATACGGTTTAACACTGCTCATGGTGACACCGCCCTATATTGGCGCATTATCATAGATGAGGAAGAATATCTTGCCACGTCTTTACAGTGTCTGGCACCCACTTATTCTGATGCCTCATTTGATAAAAAAGCCGGTGTGATCAAATATCATATTGCAGGCAGGTGCAACGAATTCTATATAGATGATAATGACAACGCAACTTTCAAATAAGGTACAATGGACTATTTAGATATTCTGGAAGCTGAGGCTATTTATATATTAAGAGAGGTTGCTGCCCAATTCAAAAAACCAGTATTGCTCTTTTCAGGTGGCAAGGATTCTACGTTATTGATACATCTTTCTATAAAGGCATTTTATCCTGATGAACCACCATTTCCGGTGATGCATATTGATACCGGGCACAATTTTGAAGAAACATTGCAATTCAGGGATGAGTTAGTGAACAAATATGGATTGAAGCTTATTGTATGCAAGGTGGAAGACACCATACGCAAAAGAGGATTAGAAGAGCCTAAAGGCAAATTCCCAAGTAGAAACATATTGCAATCACAAACTCTGCTCGATGCCATCAATGAATTTGAATTTGATGCCTGCATAGGTGGTGGCCGTAGAGACGAAGAAAAAGCAAGAGCAAAGGAGCGTATATTTTCTGTAAGGAATGCCGCAGGTGGCTGGCAACCATACGACCAGCGACCTGAACTATGGGATTTATACAATGGTAATATTCATGAGGGGCAGAATGTACGTGTGTTCCCGATAAGCAATTGGAGTGAACTGGATGTGTGGAACTATATCCGTCGTGAAAAAATAGAGCTTCCCTCACTTTATTTTGCACACCCTCGCCAATGCGTGCAATATAATAACAGGCTGATTGCAGTTTCCGATTACATGATACACGAGCCAACCGATGTGATAGTCAATACAAATGTGCGCTACAGAACTATTGGAGATATGACGTGTACAGCCGCAATAGCATCAGAAGCTGCGGATATTAACAGCGTTATTAGTGAAATTGAAAACTCGCCAATAAGCGAAAGAGGCGAAACAAGAATGGACGACAGTATTTCCGACGCGGGTATGGAGGATAGAAAATTAAATGGATATTTCTAATAAGACCTGGATGGATATCTTAAGATTTATAACAGCAGGCAGTATTGACGATGGCAAAAGCACGTTGATCGGACGTTTGCTATATGATACAGAAAATATAAAAACTGACATACTCGATTCAATATCACTAAATGACAAAGAAACGAAAAGGCTCAATCTTGCCTTTCTTACAGATGGCCTGCGTTCAGAAAGGCTACATGGTATAACAATAGATATTGCTTACAAATATTTTACAACACCTCAAAGAAAGTATATCATAATAGATGCCCCCGGCCATTTTCAATTTACAAGAAATCTTGTCACAGGCGCTTCCGTAGCAGAAGCTATAATTATCTTAATAGATGCTGTGAACGGTGTTATGGCACAAACACGGCGTCATTTATTGGTAGCTTCATTTCTGCGGATGGAGCACGTTGTTGTAGCAATAAACAAAATGGATCTTGTAAATTATGACGAAAATGTTTTTAATACCCTCAAAGATGAATTGCTGCAGATCACAAAAGATCTGGGTATCCCCGATATTGTTTTCATACCAATATCTGCGCTCAATGGCGACAATGTAACTTCTCTTTCTTCAAAGATGAATTGGTATAAGGGTGCTACTCTGCTTGAATACCTTGAAAACTGCAACAATAGCATTGATAATATATCTTCTCATTTGCGATTACCTGTGCAGCATAAAGGCACTAACGGTTATTATGGTAATTTGGTTTCAGGAACTTTGAAAAAAGGAGATACTGTTGTAATAAACCCACGCGGCAGAGAAGCAACAGTAGAAAAAATAATACACGGATACGAAGAAACGAACGAAGCCATTAGCGGACAAAATATTTATTTGCTTTTAGGTAGTGATGCAAACGTAGAAAGAGGCGATGTTCTGTCACACAAGGACAACCTTCCTGCTGATAACACAGAATTTGAAGCAGAGATCTGTTGGCTGGATTCAAATCACCCTTTGCAAATAAATAAGGAATATATAATAAGGATAAACACAGCAACATCTTTATGCAGCATTACCGAAGTCATTTACAAAATAGATATTGATACTTTTGAAAAACATCTGGATCAGCGATCTATTGCTGCTAACGAATTTGCACGAGTTAAAATAAAAACAGAAAACAATCTTGCTTACGATGCTTATTCTGCGTTACACAATACTGGCAGGGGAATCATTATAGATATTGATACAAACAATACCTTAGCTGCTTTTGTAATTAAATAAAATAAATTCCAGCAATCTGTCCGCGCAAGCTTCTACGGTTTCACTATCCGACTTTATTACCAGGTCAGGGGCTTGTGGTATTTCAAATGGATCATTAATACCCGTAAGGTTATGTATCTTATCCGGATGATCATCTGGAAGCAACGCCCTGCTATAAAGGCCTTTGGTATCCCGTTTTATTACTGTCTCAATATCGCAATCTATAAATACAGTTTTCACATCAGGATACAGCTCACTTATTTCCTTTCTTATATCGTCATAAGGGTTGATCGTGCAAATAATTGCTACTATACCGGGAACCGACATTTTACTTGCCACAAAAGCAAGCCGCCTTATATTGGTATTCCTGTCTTCCTTCGAAAAGCCAAGGTCATCACTCAAAATTTTCCTGTACACATCTCCGTCAATTATCTCAACAGGAATATCATTTTCCCGCAGCAGTTCCTTTACCCTCAAAGCTAAAGTAGTCTTACCGCTTCCCGAAAGCCCGCAAAATTGTATGATCATTTATTATTTTTAAATTATGGTAAATAATATTTTTAATTCCTAATTTCACTTCACCTTAAATCTAATACAAATGAAAAATCGCAGAAACATTGCAACGTTAATCTTTTTTACCTTTTTTCAAATCATTTATGTTACTGCCAACGGTCAAAAGGCTAATTCATCACAAATAGAGCCACTACCAAAAGGCTGGCGCCCAACTGGCGACGCACGAAAGGACTATAAAATGGGAGTTGATAAGAAAGCAGGCCAGAAAGGAGTGGATGCTATAACTATTAAGTCTGAAGCCGATAAAATTAAGGGGTTCGGTGCACTGGCTAATTATATTAAGATTGATAAATATCTCGGTAAAAGAATTAGAATGACCGGCTACATGAGATCTGAAAAAGTAGATGGTTGGGCAGGGTTTTGGTTGCGTGTTGATGATTCGACTTCTCATGATAAAAGAGTCTTGTCCTTTGATAATATGTACGATAAAGCCATAAAGGAAACTACCGATTGGACAAAATGTACCCTGGTGTTGGATGTTCCCAAAAATGGAACCACGATTGTGTATGGTGCGTTATTATCCGGGAAAGGTCAAATATGGTTTGATGATATAAAATTTGACCTGGTGGGTGGTGAAGTTCCTGTTACGAGGGCGAGTAGATGATTTATATCTAGGATTTGCCAACTTATATTTTCTTTTGCCCTTAGCTCCATTACTACTATTAAGCTTCTGTTGCCACGCTCGCTTGTACATTCTGGGCATTGCTGTGCAACACTCTATTTATAAACTATAATAATTATCACATCGTCGAATTGCCGAATTGTCAAATTGTTTTACTGTTTCACCACCATCATGCTATTCCTTCTTCCATATACATCAGTCAATTCCAACAGATAAGTCCCAACGCTCAAATCTCTTGTATCAATAAAATATTTTTCATTGTTGATAGTGCCCTCATATACCTCTCTCCCCATTATATCATAGAGCTTTACCTTATCCCCGTTCTCCGCATTTTCTACAAAAAGCTGTCCACTCATTGGATTTGGATATACGCTTACATTACCGGATGAATTAATACTTGCAATTCCAGTCGGTGGCAATACCGTTATATACTGGCAGTAAGTACCGCTATCACAATTGTATGTAGTAAGGCATACTTCCAATACACCTGTATCAGGAAATGTATGGGTAGGATTTGTTGTAGTAGATGTTGTTCCATCACTAAAATTCCACCGTACACTATCAGGCGTTACTCTTCCTGTATAAGTAAATGTAACTGCTTTCATTGCATTTGTACTGTCACCTGTCATTGTAAACATTGGTGTTGGTTCATCGGTAGGTGTACAATCGCAGTTATATCCATACTTAATTACAAAGAAATCGGAATTACCTCCGACACTGTTGTAAGGAGTAAGGCTGTCCACATATATGTCGCTTTCTACTTGTCCTCCGAGATAAATATTATTTGCTTTGTCCGAGGTTATTGCCGTACCCCAGTTATAAAAACCACTGCCGTACAAATAATCAAGTTTTATCAGGTTGCCAGAACTATCAACAATTGCAAAAAGAGGCTGCTGATTTGATGTAGTGTTAATAAGTCTGACCGTTCCATGTTGCGCCACTTCGCCAATTATCCCAGTCGCTGTGATATTTCCATTAGGAAGCAACGCTAAACTGGAAAAGTAATCAACTTCAATATAATCATCGACGTCAAAAACCCATTTTATGTGGTTACTTGTATCGAGTTTAATGATGGTTCCGATATCGCCACCGTAACTGTTGTAAACAGTATCGCCATCTAGGACAAAAGGTGCAAGTTCTGAAACCCCTGTGCAATAAATGTTGCCGTTTTGATCGTAGATAACGTCGGAGAGTCCTGTTGCAGGGCCACACGTATCAAACCATAACTGTTTGCCGTTTGAATCATAAGCTGCTAAATCATTCGTATTTCCACCACTCGTATCAGGTAATTCTACGATAGCATAAACCACATCATTTTTCTTATTAATTGCCACATTTACTATGTATGAATTGACGGCTGGTATCGGTAATCTTACTGCATTCACTATATTCCCTGATGTGTCATATTTCAAATCATAAGTGCCTCTTACACTAAGAACGGTTGGTGTGAGCTGTACATTATTTCCAAGCCATGAGTAAAAATGCACATACCCTTGCCCGTCGATGTCTATGTCTCCAAAACCTCCGGTATTCAATCCAGTATTCGGGGTATCAGGCCCCATAAAGTTGATCCACTTAAGCTTACCTGATGTATCGTATTTTGCAAGAAAGCCTGTATAATTTGGATCCTTGATAAAGGTATCATTGCCCACATACTTGTCACCTCCCGATAATGCACCACCACAATAAATATTACCCTTCCTGTCATATACTATGCCCCATATCCCTGCTGCACCTGGTGCTTCCAGTAATTTTCCCCATCGCATATTGCCATTACAGTCATAGCTGGCAAAAAACATATTATAATAAAAACCACTTAGGCTATAGTGGCTTTTTATCATGCTAAAGGTGTCTGCTTTAATATTGTTATTACCCATCGGGCTTACGACATACACATTATTATTGTCATCAGTACACATTCTAGTTACACTTTCATTGCTGGCGGTTATTGTCGTAAATGTAGAGCTACCCCCGCCGGTTACCCACTTATATTGCTGAGCATTTGTGGAGAAGAATGAAAATAGCAACAAACAAATTAAAAGAAAACGATTCATCAATAAGGTTTTACTGTTTCACTACGGTCGTACTATTCCTTCGACCATACTTATCTGTCAATTCAAGCAAATAAGTACCAACACTCAAATCTCTTGTATCAATCAAATATTTTTCATTTTTGATAGTACCCTTGTACACCGCTCTCCCCATTATATCATAGAGCTTTACTTTATCACCATCCTCTGCATTTTCTATAAATAACTGTCCACTCATTGGGTTAGGATATACGCTCACATTTCCCAAAGCATTATTGCTTGAAATTCCCGTTGGAGGCAGTACTGTTATATTCTGGCAATAAGTTCCGCTATCACATGCATAAGCGGTTAAACAAACTTGATATACACCTGTATCTGAGAAGGTATGCGAGGGACTTGTTGTGGTTGATATAGTCCCATCACCAAAATTCCACTTCACACTATCGGGTGTTACACTTCCCTTGTAAGTAAAAGCAACGGCATCGAGTGCATGTGTACTGTCTGTTACAATAAAGAATGGAGTTGGTTCCTCGGCGGGCGCACAATCGCAGTTATATCCATATTTCATTACAAAGAAATCGGAATTACCTCCGACACTGTAATAAGGAGTAAGACTGCCCGCATATATATCGCTTTCCACTTGGCCTCCGAGATATATATTATTTGCTTTGTCTGATGCGATTACGGTTCCCAAGTCATCAGAGCCACTACCGTGTAGCTGGTCCATTAAAACAAGAGTACCCGATGTATCCAATATTATTACTAAGGGGTTAAGCGCTTCTCCTGCAGCACTAAGAATGCTATCGTTCCCATATTTTACTTCACCCAATATTAGGCCGGTCGCTCCGATCATTCCACTATTCAATAATGTCACAGAAGCTATGTAACTACTCGTTAACGTACAATCAAATTCGTAGCTTTCTTTGACGTGCCCAAGCGTATCAATTTTTAAGATAGCATTGTTATTTCCGTTATATCGTGTAACTGAGTCTCCAGCAAATATGAAAGGTCCAACTTCGCTACCACCAGAAGTATAAATAGTTCCTTTCTGATCATATGCTAACCCGCCGAGGCTTGCAAACGTAAAAGGTTTACAGGAATCAAACCAAAGTTGATTTCCACTTGTATCGTATGCGGCAAGGTCATTTGCCCATCCACCACTTGTATCTGGTAGTTGTACTATTGCATATACCACATCATTTTTTTTATTAATTGCCACATTTACTATATGTGAGTTGACTGCAGGGATTGGTAATCTTACCGCATTCAATAAATTTCCAAACGTGTCATATTTCAGATCATAAGTACCCCTTACACTTAGAACAGTTGGCGTCAATTGTACATTATCTCCAATCGCGGAATAAAAATGGATGTACCCTTTCCCATCAATATCTATCCCACCAATTCCGCCGGTATTCGATGCGGTATTCCGAATATCAGGTCCCATAAAGTTGATCCACTTAAGCTTACCTGAAGTATCAAATTTTGCCAAAAAGCCAGTATAATTTGCATCCTTGATAATAGTATCATTGCCTAAATATTTGTCGCCTCCCAATAGTGCTCCACAAGTATAAATATTACCCTTATCGTCATAGACTAAACCCCATAAGGCTGCGGCATCTGGTGCTTCCAGCAGTTTTGCCCATCGCATATTGCCATTACAATCGTAACTGGCAAAGAACACATTATAATAAAACCCGCTTGGGCTATAGTGGCTCTTTATCATACTAAAGGTATCTGCTTTAATATCCGCATTACCCATTGGGCTTACGACATACACATTATGGTCGTCGTCAGTGCACATGCTTGTTACACGCTCATTGCTGTTGGCAATAGTCGTGGGCGTAATGCTACCCCCACCTTTTATCCATTTATATTGCTGGGCATTCGTGGAAAGACAAACAATAAGTGAAATAAAAAGTAGTAACCATTTGCTTTTCATGCTTATCCGTTTATACATAAATATACTAAAAAGATAGGTTGCCAGCGTCTGCAGGCAACCCTTGTGGTTTAGTGAATAATGCTTACATGATCTACATGTAATGTTTGGTTGTTTTCCTCCATCCGAACGATATAGGAGCCGGAAGTAAAATTAGCTGTCGGGATCGTGACTGTGCCTGTCTCATTATTTACTTGCATAGTTGAAATTACTCTTCCAGTCATATCATATAAAACAATGCGTCTTTTAGCATCACCTTCGTACCCATAATTATAGTTTACGTTAACAGCGCTTCCGGCAGGATTGGGATATACGATCATCCCGGTGGCAACCTGTTTAATGGTATCTATAGGTGCCGTTTGTCCAGCCAACCTTTCGGCCGGCCAACCACTGCAAGACGGGACGGTTGTGATGGTTCTGGTTTCATAACAAGGATGAGATAGCCCCGGCGCATTGAACCATGCTGCTAAAGTTATAGGACTATAGGCAGGTAGTCGTAATGTTGTAAAAGACATGCTATAGGTATGTGCGCTGGCCGGTGGCAATACAACACTGAATGGCACTGCAGGTCCAATGCTTAATCCGATGGTCACATCTAGGGTATCAGTAGGGTTCGTATTTGTAAGTGTTATTGATGCCTTATAACCGGCTGCGGCTGTATCACAGGTAAGGGTGATGGTATTAGGCAATATATTCGGGCAAGATGTGCCGCAATCCTCAAAGCCAACATTAAGTGTGTCGGATGTTGTGGCACATAAACCATTGGAAAGCTGCAATTGGTAGAAGCCACCCGTCGGCACAATTCGAAGCGACGTAATAGTATCGTTTCCGCTTGAGCTGACGACTGTGTTGTTGAGCAACCATGCCCATGAGTTGAATGTCCCCGGCGGGCCAGGCAAGCTATCAGGCGATGACTGGCTGCATAGCATGTAGCATCCCGATGGGAACCATGCCATGTAGCTTTCGGGTGAATTGGGTATTAAAGTGTCTGTATAATTGATACATCCGTTGGTGTCGGTCACATATACCCGGTATGCACCGCCCGTGTAAATGGTGTCAATAGCTCCGCTTTTGCTATTGCTCCAGTTGTAGGTAAATTTAGCCGAAAGGCTCGTTGTGGTAAGCTTTAATTCATACGTAGGGCAGTTGATCACACTCACGCTACTGATTGTTGGTTTCGCAGGCAATGAGTGTATGGTTACCGTATCATTTGCAGAGGTATCCAAGCAGCCTCCACCACTTATAGTATCTTTTATCGCAAGCTGATACCTATACCTGCCCGGTGCCTCTCCGGGATCAAGCAAATAATAATGAGTTGCGCCGGTTATTGGCAAGCCGTTTTTCAACCATTGATAGGTATAGCCCGCGCCGAGGTTGTCTGATAATGCAACCGTTTCACCTTGGCAGTAGCTCGTATTTCCCGTAATTGTAAGCCCGGCAGGATTAGTGATTATCACTGACCAGGGCTGCGTTTTTTCGTAACAATGATGAATATCCCTGACTTCCACCCAATAATTTCCGGAAACCGTAGCTATGTTCATTGAGTCTGTCGTTCCATCTGACCAAAGGAAACTTGTCGGATTTCCTATAGAAAATGATAACGGGCCAACCCCATAATATAACGTATCAGATTTCCCATTACATAGAAAATCATTATCGGTAACTACTGCACCACCAAGCAGATTTTCGTAGATAGTATCATTTGCATTTGCCGTATCGGTACATCCCAAAGTATCCGTTATTATCAACGTATTTGTATAAAGATTTGGATCGCGACCAAATTTATAAGTAAGGCTTCTTTGTGTATTTGCCAATAGGCTAACTGAACTATCGCCAAACTTCCAAATATAGTTAGCGATACCAACCGGTAAAGTACCGACCACAAGCGGGGTGATAATTGGGCTGAAATTGGTAGGTATGCCTTCACAAAGAGAATTTAAAGAATCATGAATTGCAAGGGAGGGGACTCCCGGTACTACTATAGTATCTACTATCATACAAGTCTGTGTTGCCGTACCACCCGTTGTTTTGGCTGTAGCAGTTTCTGTAACTGAATACCTCCCATAGCCTAATGATGTGCTCCAGTTGGCGCCCGATCCGGTTGCAACTGTAGTGGCACCGCTCTTTACTACCCAATTATAGCTGGTAATTCCCCATGTCGCGAGGTAAGCTGAGTTGTCGTGAAAATTTACTGTATATGTAGGTCGTGTACAAGTCCAGTTCCAGTAAAAGTTGGATACTAATGGTACGCTATCCAAAACGATTGCTGTGTTACTGCAACTGCCAAACGTTTCTTTCAAAGTGATCTCATAATAGCCCGGCTTGGGATAGGTGATCGTAGCATTGTAGCCTCCGCCCGAGGTGACGACAGTTCCACCCGTCGCAGTATACACTGGAGAGGTCCCAACGGTGCTGCCTGTAGAGGTAATTACATTGCATCCCGTGCTAAGGCTCATCGTTGGCAAGCTGCAAATTATACAGGCTCCAATATTGGTGATCTTGATAGAGTCCGATGTATTTGAGCATCCCGCCCCGTCATTTACAACCAAAAAAAATGTCCCTGTATCACCATTGATCAATGTATCGCCAATTGAGCCGGAAATTGCCGTGCCATTTCTGTACCACTGATAGGTAATCGGAGCTACCCCATTTTTTACTGCTGAATAAAAAGTGTCACTGAACGGAGTTGAGCCGCAATGGTTCAAGGGGTCACGCGTGTACATTGACGGTGTGGGTCCCGGTTTTATCTGTACTGTTGTCCGGCTTTGCCCTAATACGGGACAACCCGACGAGGCTGTGCCGCTAGCCGTTACGGTCGCGGTCAAAGACACAGTCGATGCACCCGGTGGCACAGCATATTGATGGGTAGTGACATTGCCGCCCGCTCCTGAAGTAATTTTGGTGGTGCCATCTCCAAAATTCCAGGTGTAAGAGTTATCGCTTCCTGTCGCTGTTAGAGTAACTGTGCTATGGTTACATGCTGTGGACGGACTGGTAGATAATGAAACTGCTGGTGATGGATTTAAAGTTACATTCTGTAATATTTGTGCTGAGTTGGCACATTGCGTTATATTACAAAATATCTGCGCCGTTCTGGTTGTACTTACATTGTGCCATAATACATTTATATTGGCGCTATTCTCATAACCACCTACGATACTTCCCAAAGTATCTGGTACTATCCCCCAGACTATATTGTCGAAATTTAGAACTGTCTCTGAATATGCCTGATAGCTATTAGCGCAGGCTACAGTATCGCCAATCAGAAGAGGGTTGTTTGTAAAAGGCTCAACTGTAAGATGTGCCCGAGGCCCGCTGCAGTAGGGTGTGTCAACACTTACTCTGAAAACTTCTATAGTTTCAGGAAGAGTATCCCAGATCACGCTTACCGAGTCGCCGGTTAGTGAGGTTACTGTATAGGCACCCGGGATAATCCATTTAAAGGTATATCCCGGCATCGGGTTTTTAGCATGATAAGTATAAACATAACCATCCGATTCAGGTGAGAAATTGGTTTCGCAGGCTACCTGCGGCCCAGTTATCGAATCTACGGGTGGAGATCCATACACACTGATGTATAAGGGAGAAGGTGGGCAGAATCCTGTGCCGGATGCTGTCAAGACATAGGTGCCGGGACTATCAAGGTTTGCATTGTAAGATGTTCCTGTGAATGTAATAGGTGCGGAATAGGGTCCATTCAAAGTCCATTTGGCGCTGTATCCTCCGCTCAAGCTATAGGTAGCAGTACCGGAGTTGGCACACCACGAAGTCGGCCCCGTTATCGTAGTTGGATTTACAACTACTACGGTGATTTTCAAATCACCACCGCATAGTTTTAATTTATTCTGATACCATACATGAATTCTGTAAGTCCCCGCACTACTGAATTGCACTGCCACAACATTGTTGTGTCTTCCACTGATAACGGCAGAAGGATCGCCTATTACGCCCCAGTCATACTGCGTGCCCGGCCATAAGGGAATACTGAATTGATAGGGTACGCCTGCGCATAACAATCGGCTTGTCGGTCCTGTCACTTTTGGGCTGCTTTGCACCACAGGCACCTTTATCGTGGTAGTGCCCGTGCATACAGTCGCGCAGCCATTCTCCGAAAGACTTACCGTGCCATAGCCATCCGCATTGGCACCCTTCCATTTTAATGTAAGTGTTTGATGGGTATAGGGCGGTAGTCCCATTGGAGTTGCATAAGCTGTGTCCCAGCTCCAATTATATGTCACAGAACCACAACCCGGAGGGACCGAGGCTGAATAGGCAATCGAATCTCCCTGGCAAACTACTTGCGGGCAATATATAGTTGGCCCTGGCTGAATAGTTACCATGATGAACGTACGAAATGTGTCGGTGCATCCACAGGCATTGGTTACTACAAGCTGGCAGAGATACGGCCCACCCGCTGTATGATAGGTATGCACGGGATTTTTTTCGCTGGACACACTATCGTCGCCAAACATATAATACCAGCTTGTGATCGAAGAAAGGGAATCGGCAACCGACAGATCCTTGAACTGAACCGGCGTATTGATACACACAGTATCCAGCACAACGGGCAAGGTTTTGTTATCAATAGCAAAGCCAGACATAGGCCGCGGGATAACACGAACACACAGGCTAACTACGCTCATACATCCCGCCGTTGTAGTATCCGAAAGTGTAATAGAACCTCCGGTAGCGGTACTAATCCAAGTTACAGTTACGGCAGATCCATTATTAGGTCCGATAATGGAACCACCTGTCACTGCCCAGTAATAATTGTTTCCGGCAAATGCACTGCCACCATTCGCATAGTAAGTAGCGGTTCGACCAGCACATACTTTTACACACCCTGCCGTATCGGTAAGTATGTAACCGCCCGTCGGATCTACGCCGGTTGTATCAAAACTCTGGCATGAGGTTTCCGAATTGGTCGTAATAAATAGTTGTGGGGGTGGAATCACAGCCACCGTGATGGTAGTAGAATCAATGCCTGTCAATGCGCTGTCTGCAACTACCTTTAGCGTGTAGTTTCCTAAAGATGTCCAGGTTACAGGGACTGCCGGCGATGTTCCCGTAACGATACCCCCACTTGCGGGCGTGATAGTCCATGTATAACTACATCCGGTATGTCCCGATATTTCTGTATAATTCTGGGTAGTACCTACGCAAACAACATTAAGCCCGGAAATGCTCATGGCATTTGCCGGATTTGCAAATGAAAGGCAAAGCATTAATGCAATACACCATAGTGAGTAAAAGTAACTTCTCCTCATTGCTCTTTATATTTAAAAAAGTGAACAAACAATTTGAAGCAGCGACCAGACATACTTTACCAATGCACCTTTCATCTTCTGAAAGCCACTGTAATTAGCCTTTTAGTACAATCACTTCGCACGTTTATCCGTGAGGCTGGAGTTTGTAGGATGTGTAGCAGGTAAGTAACAGGTAGCAAAAACACAAAGAGTGGAACGCTCTATCCTTTATCGTTCTGGTTCTTACCTCATTAGACAGAGAGTTTATAATTATCGTTGGAGTTATTTTTTTTATCAAAACATTTACTCGGAATTGCAAATGTGAACTTACAAAAATCGCAAATCAAATGCAACGTGAAAAATACCCTGCCCATATACATTTTTAACTCTTGCTTTTGTGAACATTTTTATATAAGGCTCAATTGCCAAATTGCCCCCGGGGTTTATTGTCGTTATCTTTTTTACTCCCCTATTTTGCTTATCAATAAATTTGCAACAATGCTGCTCGGAAAACCTTTACAAAACAGAACCACATTCCATTGGCACATTGTCTCATTGGCAAATTATGACATTGCATTGGGGCATAAATGGGAAATTTTTTGGGAAAATATGGGTAAAGATTGGGGCACGAAACAGACATAACATTATGATTATCAATGAAAAAATGAGGAAGGCAGTATTTTTTAGGTCTTGTGGGAAATTTTAAAGGATTTAAGGCAGGTGGCTTTAATAAAACATAAATTATTAACTAATAATAATTTATTGCAACCACAGTAAAGTATTTTACTTTTGTGCCCTCATTCATCTTTTTGTGGATACAAGCCATTTTAAAAAGGTCTCAGTTGCAGGTCTTTTCATAACACTGGGAATTATATTCGGCGATATAGGTACTTCCCCCCTCTATACATTTCAAACCATACTAAAAGAAGGCGGGCCGGCCAACCAGGGGCTGGTTCTGGGCGCTATCTCCTGCGTGTTCTGGACACTTACCTTGCAGACAACGTTCAAATACATCCTGATAACGCTACAGGCGGACAATAAAGGGGAAGGGGGGATATTTTCGCTATATGCCCTGGTAAGGCGGTTCGGCAAAAAACTGGTTTACCCGGCCATTATAGGCGCAGGCACCCTCCTTGCTGATGGCATCATCACTCCGCCTATTACCGTTACTTCAGCCATAGAAGGCCTTAACGGTGTAAAAGGATTACAGCATGCTATCGTTCCCGGTAACAGTCTTGTTGTGGAATTGGTATTGGTGATCATATTATTGTTATTCGTTTTCCAACGATTTGGCACTAAAGTGGTGGGAGGCGCTTTCGGGCCCATTATGTTCATCTGGTTCCTTATGCTTGGGGCCTTGGGGCTGAACCAGATAGTACACTACCCCCAAATATTCAGGGCCTTAAACCCAGTATATGGCATTGAGCTACTTACACTACACCCTAAAGGATTTTGGCTATTGGGTGCGGTCTTTCTCTGTACTACGGGGGCAGAGGCCCTCTACTCCGATTTAGGACATTGTGGCCGGAAGAACATACAAGTGAGTTGGATGTTTGTAAAAACCACGCTGGTACTCAACTACCTGGGGCAAGGGGCATGGGTATTGATGCAGAACAAAAGCAACCTGGGAGACATCAACCCATTTTTTGAAATAGTACCTCATGGTTTCCTTTTGCCGAGTATCATCATCGCTACTGCAGCCTCAATAATAGCCAGCCAGGCTTTGATAAGCGGGTCTTTCACACTGATAAGTGAAGCAATAAGCCTTAATTTCTGGCCGAGAGTAAGGGTAAAATATCCCACCACTGTGCGAGGACAGATATATATACCAAGCATCAACTGGGTGCTATGCGTAGGGTGCATCCTGGTGGTTCTTTACTTCCGCACATCAGAAGCTATGACTGCAGCGTATGGTTTCTCCATCACCATCGCCATGCTGATGACCACCATCCTGATGTACTATTTCCTGCGGTATATAAAGCATTACCCTGTTTGGATCGTGGCGCTCATACTGGTTGTATTTGTTACGGTCGAGACATCATTTTTTGTTGCCAATGCCATTAAGATCGTGAAACGATTGATGTTCCTTGTATTCGAAATAGGGCTCATCTCTACCATGTATGTGTGGTATAATGCAAGAAAGATAAATAACCGCTTCCTGAACTTTATAAATCTGAAAGACTACATCCCCCTCCTTGAAGATCTAAGCAAGGATACCAGCATATCCAAATACGCAACGCATCTTATCTACCTCACCAAAGCTAATAACCCAAGGCACATAGAAGAGAAGATAATTTACTCCATATTCAGCCGCAAGCCCAAGCGTGCCGATATATATTGGTTCATACACATAGAGCGTACAGATGAACCATATACTATGGAGTATAACGTAGAAGAGCTAAAGAACGATAAGGTGATACGTGTTGAGTTCAGATTGGGATTCAGAGTACAGCCGCGCCTGAACCTTATGTTCAGAAAAGTGGTGGAAGAGATGGTAGCCAATAAAGAACTGGATATCACCAGCCGTTACCCATCACTAAACAAGCACAACCTGGCTGCAGATTTTATATTTGTATTGTTAGAAAAATTCCTTTCGACAGACAATGAATTTAAAGGCAGGGATGGCTTTATATTAAATGCTTATTTTTTCCTCAAAAATCTTTCTCTATCGGATGATAAGGCCTTTGGTCTTGATACCAGTGAGACGAGGCTGGAAAAAGTACCATTTGTAGTGATGCCTGCTACGCAAATAGCATTGAAACGTACTTCTATTAAAACTTATGAATAATGCAAAACGCCATGCTAAAAACATGGCGTTTACATCAACTTTATAAGAAGTTTTATTAAGCAGGATCCTGTAATGCAGCCCTGATCTTTCCTTCTACTTCATCCATCACCTCAGGATTGTCAAGCATGAATTGCTTTACAGCATCACGCCCCTGGCCAAGTTTCATATCTGCGTAGCTAAACCATGAGCCGCTTTTTTGAAGGATACCAAGATCCACGCCCATATCTATAATTTCGCCCACTTTGCTAATGCCTTCACCAAATATGATATCGAATTCCACCTGGCGGAAAGGAGGCGCTACCTTATTCTTAACCACTTTTACGCGAGTACGGTTACCACTTGCCACATCACCATCTTTTAGCTGACTAACACGACGGATATCCAGGCGAACGGAAGCATAGAACTTAAGCGCATTACCACCGGTAGTAGTTTCAGGATTACCGAACATTATACCGATCTTTTCACGAAGCTGATTGATAAAAATACAGCAGCAGCCTGTGCGGGAAATGGTAGCAGTGAGCTTGCGTAGAGCCTGGCTCATCAAACGAGCCTGTAGGCCCATTTTACTTTCCCCCATTTCGCCCTCTAATTCACCTTTAGGAACGAGAGCAGCCACAGAATCTATAACAACCACATCGACAGCGCCAGAGGAAATGAGGCGGTCGGCAATTTCAAGACCCTGTTCACCATAATCGGGCTGGGAGATAATGAGATTATCAACATCCACACCCAATTTACGGGCATAAGAAGCGTCGAAAGCATGCTCAGCATCTACGATGGCACAAATGCCACCTTTCTTCTGAGCTTCAGCTATAGTATGTATCGCAATTGTTGTTTTACCAGAAGCTTCGGGGCCGTATATTTCAATAATACGACCACGAGGAAAACCACCTACCCCAAGAGCTACGTCCAATCCTAAAGAGCCTGTACTGATAACATCAATCTTTTCTTTTTGCTTGTCTCCAAGCATCATAACCGAGCCTTTACCATAATCCTTTTCAATCTTGTCAATCGCCAACTTCAGTACTTTTAATTTGTCGTCTACTGCCATTTTTCTAGTATTTATAATAATAAAATAATTATCAAATATACTGAAAAGCAGACATTTTACTGAGCGTTTGGCAACAAGATATCCACATTTTAAGAAACTACAAAAGCCGCTATGGAAGCGGCTTTTGCAGAAATATTATGATATATATGATTATACTTTGAAGTGAGAGAAGGCTTTGTTAGCTTCTGCCATACGGTGTGTGTCTTCTTTCTTTTTGAAAGCACCACCTTCACCTTTTGCTGCTGCAACTATTTCATTAGCCAGCTTATCAGCGATGGTCTTACCATTACGTTCGCGAGAAAAACGGATAAGCCATTTCATGCTTAAAGATATTTTACGATCCGGACGTACTTCTGTTGGAATCTGGAAAGTAGCACCACCGATACGACGGCTACGTACTTCTACAGAAGGAGTTACATTTACCAAAGCACGTTTCCAAACTTCATAACCATTTTCACTGGTTGTTTGAGAAACCTTATCAATAGCATCATAAAATGCGCTTAACACTACTGTTTTATTGCCGCCCCACATAAGGCAGTTAACGAAACGAGTAACTTGTTTATCGTTGAATTTAGGATCTGGTGCTAAGGGGAACTTTTTTGCTTGCGCCTTTCTCATCTTTCGATTGGCTTTTAAACTTAATTATTAAAATTATTTTTTAGCTGCTTTTGCTTTTTCTTTTTTGGTACCGTACTTAGAGCGGCTTTGTTTGCGGTCTTTTACACCTGCAGTATCAAGCGCACCTCGTACAATATGGTAACGTACACCAGGAAGATCCTTAACACGACCACCACGTATGAGTACGATCGAGTGTTCCTGAAGATTATGGCCTTCACCCGGAATATATGCAATAACTTCTATCTTGTTAGTAAGGCGCACTTTAGCGACTTTACGCAAAGCAGAGTTAGGTTTTTTTGGAGTTGTAGTGTACACACGAGTACAAACACCACGACGTTGCGGACAAGCATCCAAAGCGCGAGACTTTGACTTGGCGCGAATTTGCTGACGACCTTTACGAACTAATTGTTGTATTGTAGGCATTGCTTACCGTTAGTAATAAAAAATTAATGGAGTGCAAAGGTAATATAAGTTTGTAAAAAGAACAAAAAATGTTACAATAATTATTTGAAATAAATGCAGCCTTAAACACTGTTTTGCACGTAAAACGAGCTATTCTTTGCCGTAATAAATGGCAAAAAGGAGAAATCTTAAAAAGGATAGTGGGATTTGGGATAAGGGAAATGAGCAAATTATTAAATTAAAAACGCTAACAACTTACTCATAAAAAAATCATAGTGATAGGACTTCGAGGTTTATGCTATATAAGACTGCTATAAGATCATTTTGGTTGGGAGCAATGAAATATATTTTTATTGAGAATATTTACAGTATTTTTTATTAATCATTATCTGCTTTCGCTGCTGTGTAACGTCATCTATACATAAGCAATTATTTATACTTAAAATCTGGAAGGCATCAAAAAAGGCTGGACCGAGTATTATTGGAGGCCCTGGAAAAAAGCCTTGTAAATGGTAAATAAAATAATAGCATCTATTTGGCGGCTACCCTTTCATTTTAAAGATTATTTCTTTAAACTTGTGGTTATTCCAAATAGCATTATTAAGTATTATGAAGAAGATATTTACAATCGGTATGGCTTTGATAGCTACAAGCATTATCACTTCCTGCAATAAAACCTACGTGTGCCAATGCGTGGATAACCATAGCCTTGCTACGCAAACAGATATTAAAGCCTCGAGCCTAAGCCTTGCACAAACAAGATGCACAGATAATGGCAACTCAAATCAGACTTGTAAAATACAATAGTCAAGTTATTTAAACATCGCACTAATACAAAGAAAGCTGCCCATAAAGAGCAGCTTTCTTTTCTATTTACAAGGTTTTAATTAAGCGTTTACTTTACCTTTTACTTTGGCTACCACTTCTTCTTCGATGTTGCGAGGTGCAGGAGCATAATGGCTAAATTCCATTACCGATGTTGCACGACCTGAAGAAAGAGAACGTAATTGTGTTACATAACCGAACATTTCGCTAAGAGGCACTTTTGCTTTTATGATCTGTGCATTGTGCTTGCTATCCATGCCTTCGAGCATTGCGCGACGACGGTTCAAGTCACCTGTTACATCACCCATATATTGATCAGGAGTAGTTACTTCGATCTTCATGATAGGTTCCAATAATACGGGTTTTGCTTTTTTACCAGCTTCACGGAAACCAGATTTAGCACATAATTCAAACGACATTGAATCTGAATCGACCTGGTGGAAAGAACCATCGAAAATACGTATTCTCATATTCTCAACAGGGAAACCAGCCAACGGACCAGTAGTCATTGAGGCTTCAAAACCTTTCTGAATAGCAGGGATAAATTCGCGTGGAATAGAACCACCAAAAATCTCATTAATGAATTGATAAGTACCTTTACCTTCCTTCAGGAATTCGGGATCTGCAGGGCCGATCTCGAAATAAATGTCGGCAAATTTACCACGGCCACCAGTTTGTTTCTTATATATTTCGCGATGTTCTACTTTTAATGTGAATGCTTCTTTGTAAGCAACCTGTGGAGCGCCCTGGTTAATTTCCACTTTGAATTCGCGACGCATACGGTCAACAATGATTTCAAGGTGTAATTCACCCATCCCACTCAGGATCGTTTGCCCGGTATCTTCATCTGTTTTGACACGTAATGTAGGATCTTCTTCTACCAGTTTGGCAATGGCCATACCCAATTTATCTACGTCAACCTGCGCTCTAGGCTCAACAGCTATGGAGATAACAGGTTCAGGGATGAACATATTTTCCAGAACAATAGGATTTTTTTCATCACACAGTGTGTCACCAGTCTTGATATCTTTAAAACCTACTGCTGCACCTATATCGCCTGCCTCGATAAAATCGATCGGGTTTTGCTTGTTAGCGTGCATTTGCATGATACGGCTTATACGTTCGTTCTTTCCCGTACGCATGTTGGTTACGTAAGAACCTGCATCCAAATGACCTGAATAACAACGGAAGAATGCCAGACGACCAACAAATGGATCAGTCATAATTTTAAACGCTAATGCAGCGAATGGTTCTTTAGCATCAGGGTGGCGACTAATTTCTTCTCCAGTATCAGGATTAGTTCCTTTAATAGATTCTACATCTACGGGGCTTGGCAGATAACGAATTACTGCATCAAGCGCAGTCTGTACACCTTTATTTTTATAAGCAGAGCCACAAAGCATAGGAATAATGCTAAGATCAATTGTGGCTTTACGAACTGCTTCATGAATTTCTTCTTCAGTAATGCTATTAGGATCTTCAAAGAATTTCTCCATCAGCTTATCATCGTATTCGGCAACCGCTTCAACAAGCTGTGCACGCCAATGATCTACTTCTTCCTTCATATCAGCCGGAATAGGAACTTCTTTGTAAGTCATGCCCTGTGTAGCATCTTCCCAAATGATACCTTTCATTTGAATCAAGTCAACTACACCTTTGAAATTATCTTCAGCGCCAATTGGTAACTGCAGAGGAACAGATTTAGCACCTAACATATCGCGCACCTGCTGAACAACCATAAGGAAATCAGCGCCTACACGATCCATTTTGTTTACGAAGCCAAGACGAGGAACACGATAACGATTAGCCTGGCGCCAAACTGTTTCAGACTGAGGCTCTACACCATCAACTGCTGAGAACAAGGCAACCAGCCCATCCAATACGCGCATAGAACGTTCTACTTCTATGGTAAAATCCACGTGGCCTGGAGTATCAATGATATTGAATTTGTACTTTTTAGATTCTGGCAAAGGCTGGCCCTGCGATGTTGGAAAATTCCAAAAGCAAGTGGTAGCAGCAGAGGTGATAGTGATACCACGTTCCTGTTCCTGAGCCATCCAGTCCATTGTAGCAGCACCCTCATGCACTTCACCTATTTTGTGATTAACACCGGTGTAATAAAGAATACGTTCTGTAGTAGTGGTTTTACCGGCATCAATGTGCGCTGCAATACCAAAGTTGCGCTGTAAGCGTAAGTCTGCCATTGTTATTATATTAAATTTAGAATTAAGCTAAAATTTGAGGTGCAAAGGTAAGGGAAAATAATGGTAATTAAATAATTCTACAGCCCTATGTCCTTGTTTTTTAGGCAAAATAATATCCGTACGTTACAGATATAAAAATGATTAAAATGTTATCTCATGTAATCTTTCAATGGAGAGTTAAGCTGATTGCTCAATTGGACCAAAATTCATTTTATCAAAGCAATGTTAATACATATATAAGCCAATCGCTTTAACAGTTTTATAATAATCGAAGGCAATAAATTTGTGACAGTATAAAACAAAAAATACTAAGTGCTATGAAATTCAAATTATTTCCAGTCATTCTTACAGCTGCTTTAACGTCTGTGATGACACTCTTTATAGCAGCACACTATCAAAAAAATATTCCATTTTTAACCGCAAATGCCCACCAGTTTAACATACCAGTGAATTATGCAAGTTATACCGAAGGCAACAGTGTAATAAAAAGTGGTGGACCAGTAGATTTTGAGCCTGCTGCTGCTTCATCGGTAAAGGCGGTAGTGCATATTAAAACAACTATTAAAGGCCGTGTAATATCGGAGCAGCCACAGAATTATGGCGATCTCTTCGATCAAATGTTTGGCGGTGGTCAGCAACAATATTATATACCGCCTCAAATTGGTTCAGGTTCAGGAGTTGTAATTTCACCAGATGGATATATTGTAACCAATTACCATGTGGTAAATGATGCAAACCAGGTAACTGTGACATTTGATGATAGGTATACCACACAAGCTAAGGTAGTAGGCAAGGATCCGGCAACTGATATAGCTGTACTAAAAGTAAATGAGACCAACTTGCCATATATGGAATTTGGCAACTCGGATAATGTGAAGCTGGGACAATGGGTATTAGCAGTAGGTTATCCACTGACCCTTGATGCCACGGTGACCGCAGGTATTGTTAGTGCCAAAGGACGCTCCATAGGTATTAACAGGAGCCAATCTGCCTCAGCAATAGAATCATTTATACAGACAGATGCTGCTGTAAATCCAGGAAATAGCGGTGGCGCTCTTGTAAATACACAAGGACAACTGATAGGTATCAATTCAGCAATAGCCTCCCCTACCGGGTCTTATGCAGGTTACTCGTACGCCATACCTTCGAACATCGTACGTAAAGCAGTAAACGACTTGATGAAATATGGTTCGGTACAAAGGGCGTATATGGGTATAGAGTACCTAGATATTAGAAATGCCACACCAGAACAATCGAGCGCATTAGGGCTGGACAAAAACGATGGCGTGTATGTTGCCAATACAGTTGCTAATGGAGGCGCTGCAAAAGCCGGAATAAAAAAAGGCGATTTTATCACCCAGATAAATGGGGAATCAATCCATTCCGGTCCTGAATTGCTGGAACAGGTTGCACGTTATCAGCCAGGTGATAATATAAGTGTAAGCTACAGCCGTGATAATAAAATCTATCAAACCAATATTCAATTAACAAATAGCAGTGGTACGACCGCGATTGTGAGAAACGGAGGAGCAACAACCATTTATGGCGCTCAATTCCGTACATTAAGCGATGATGAAAAAAAGAAACTGGGCGTGGATAATGGTGTAATGGTAACAGCTATTGGCAATGGACTAATATCCAAACAAACAAATATGCACAAGGGATTTGTGATCACTAACATAAATGATGAACCTGTTAATTCTGTGGACGATCTTCAGCAATCATTGGCAGGAAGTGGCAATCTACAAATTGCAGGCTTCTATCCAGGTAATAATGGTATGTATTATTATGGATTAAACAACGGAGGTACGGCTACCTCTGAACAATAAAAGAAATTAGACATTAGGAAAAGACCTTTCAATAAAAATATGAAAGGTCTTTTTAATGCCATATAAGTATTGTAATTTATGAAAAAGTGATGTGGAACGATTTTTATAAATAATTCACAGACAATACTCTGTATAAAATAAAAGCTGAATTTTATTATATTCATTTTTTATTGCCTTTTATAATTGCTTCTATATTACTCTATATAAGAACTAAAAAAGCTGATTGAATAAACTATTTTTGCAACCTTAAATTTGTTTCAGATAGTGGCACCTGTTTATATTACTCGTCTTTCGAAATACTTGCCCAATGAACCGGTATCGAATGATGAGATGGAAAATGTGTTGGGAATGGTAAATGGTAAACCTTCCAGAGCACGCACGATAGTATTGCGCAACAATGGCATAAAAACGAGATACTACGCATACAAAAACGGGCAAAGAACACATACCAATGCCCAAATGGCCTCAGCAGCAATAAAAGAGCTGTTTGATGAAAAATTATCTATCGACAAACTTGATCTGTTGGCTGTTGGTACCACCTCTCCAGAGCAAATACTACCATCGCATGCTTCTATGATCCATGGAGAATTGTCTATAGACAAGAATATAGAAATAGTATCGGCTGCCGGGGCATGCTGTAGTAGTATGCAGGCGATGAAATATGCTTATATGGCAGTTGCCAGTGAGTTAGCAAATGTGGCAGTAGCTGCAGGATCGGAAAGATTTTCATCGTGGTTGCATGCATCCCGCTTTCAGCCTGAAGCAGAAACCTGGAAAAACATGGAATCAAATCCATACATAGCATTTGAAAAAGACTTTTTGAGATGGATGCTAAGTGACGGAGCAGGAGCTGCTTTATTGCAAAACAAACCTAATGATAACGGGATCTCGTTGAAAATAGAATGGCTGGAAATCACTTCTTTTGCCAATGAACTTGAGTCGTGCATGTATGCCGGAGCTATTAAAAATGAGGACGCATCGCTTACAGGGTGGAACGATATCGATACAGAAGATGCAAATGCCTCCAGCGTATTCTCATACAAACAAGACACACGTTTATTAGGAGATAATATAGTGCCTAAAGGTGGTGTATATATCGAAAAGCTAATGAAGAAACATAACCTGACCGGCGACAAGATTGATTATTATCTGCCTCATATGTCAAGCGAGTTTTTTAAAGGCCAGATATATAAATACCATGAACAAATCGGGATGGAACTACCATACGAAAAATGGTTTTATAATCTGCCTAAGGTTGGTAATGTAGGCAGTGCATCTCCTTACCTGATGCTCGAAGAGCTTTTCCATAGCGGCAAACTTAAAAAGGGAGAACGTATCCTGGTGATGGTACCTGAAAGTGCAAGATTTACCTATGCGTATATGTACTTAACAGTAGTTTAAAACCAGGCACAACAAATGAGACCAAATATTCTTGTACTTTATTACTCGCAGACAGGGCAGCTACGCCAGATATTAGATAGCATAATACAGGATATTAAAGGAGAAGCGGAGATAGACTATGCCGCCATTGAGCCCTTAAAACCATTTCCATTTCCCTGGAATGCATATAACTTTTTTGACGCGATGCCCGAAACCGTGGCACGTATTCCCATAGAAGTAAAACCATTACCACAAGAAATAGTAAATAAGAACTATGATCTTATAATATTTGGTTTTCAGCCGTGGTTTTTAAATCCTTCGCAACCTACTACATCATTTTTCAAAAGTCCTTCTGCAATAGTTTTAAAAAACAAGGCTGTAGTGACTGTAATCGGAGCAAGAAATATGTGGCTGCATGCACAGGAAAAGGTGAAGGAAGATCTGCAAAATGCCGGTGCAAAACTGGTAGGAAATATTGCGTTGGTAGATACCAATACTAACCTTGTTTCTTTATTAAGCTTTATTCGTTTTGCCTTCAATGGCGTGAAGGAAAGAACAAGATTTTTACCTGCTGCCGGTGTGCAAGAAGCAGATATAAAGCATGCGCGACGTTTTGGCAAGCCTATATATGAACATCTTATCGATAAGAACCTCGAGAGTCTGCAAAAAGACCTGTTAGATCAGGGAGCTATTCAGCTTAATACGGGATTAGTATTGTTAGAACAACGAGGCATAAAGAACTTCAGGTATTGGTCTAAATATATACGTGAAAAAGGTGGTCCTGGCGACCCTAACCGCAAAGGGCGGGTAAAGCAATTTAAGAACTTACTACTCACTGCAATTTTTGTGTTATCGCCAATTTCATCTTTGTCTGCATTTATTAAAACACAGCTAAAAAAGCGCAGTCTGCAAAAAGACGTTGTATACTTTAAAGAGTTGGAATACCAGCCGGGTAGAATCTAAGAAGCTATTTAATATTTTATCTGGTCCCTTTAATAAATCCATGTTGAGGTGTTTCATGGGTTTCATTAGAGTAATCGTTGACAGCTTTATAGAGTATTGTATCGAACGATTGCTTTACATGTGGAAGAATTGTGTCTATTTGGGCATGTAACTGGTTGTTTTCTTTTTGTAAAGCAATAGTGTCGGCAATGGAAATATTCGTTCTATACAATATATATGGATAGAAACCTTCTTTTGTCATTTGCGATTTTATAGAAAGAATCTCCGGATGCGACCAGATGCTGTTTATTTTTATTGGTAACTTAAATTTTGTCCTCAGATCCTGGTTAAATGAATCTAAAAAATTCTTCAATTCAGTTTCCGAATCGTAATGAAATTCATTGTCTGCGGGCAATGCACATTCTCTAGCAAGCTCCTCATAAATTACTCCGCTAATATCATCTCCATTTTTAACTTTCTCTCTACCAATTTTATACAATTGTATCGCCTGCATACCCTTTATTTTAAATAAGCCAAAATTCATGGAATATAATTTCCATTGATCATTTTCCTCACAAAAAAGGCAACTTATTAAAAGCGAGTTATGAATATTTAAGGTAGGTACAGAAAACAACATTATGTAAGTGCGGTTGCTGATAGGCACAAAATTGAAATGGTAACTATCATCACTATCTTTTACTTTATAGGCTACCTCTTTAATATTGGAATGAAGAAAGTTTTTTACAAGAAACTCACCTTCTACCTTGTATTGCTGGTTTATAGTGTCTATACTTATTTCATTTACTATTGAATCAACAGCCGAAGCATTTCTGTCCTTAATTGTTTTGGACAAAATGCTTTTTATGTAACCACTCTGCCTTTGCTGTAAAGATTTGTATATGTGTTTACACATACCGTTTATCTCATTGCGGGTTTCACTATTTATCTCACCCCCCTGCTCTACCCTTGAAAATC
>DATNFP010000018.1:0-6534 GCA_035606335.1 Flavipsychrobacter sp.
GGAGCGTGGTCAGCTGATTTTCGCTCATGGTCATCTGTTTCCTTTGCAAATGAATATTGTTATCAGGGATGCAGCAATAAATAATAATCAATAAACTACGTTATTATAAAAAAGTAAGTGTACATAAAATACGAAGTACAAAAATGAAAAGAACAATAATTATTTTGGCCGCACTTGCATTGTCATATACAGTGCATGCTCAACCGCTCGACGAAGGGATTAAAATGTATAAGTATGAGCGTTATCAGACAGCAGAAAGGATTCTTTCGGCTTTCAATGCAAGCAATCCGCTCGCTAATTATTACTATGGCTTATCCCAGATAGGTCTTGGAGACCTGAATGGGGCCAAAACCACATTTACAAAATATCCTGAGGATATGGCTAACCAGGCTGGTCTTGCACGTGTGGCTTTCTTACAGAACAATGTGTTGCAGGGAAATCAGTTGGTAACTGGCGTAGTAGGCAAAGCTAAAAAGAAAGATTGGGAGCCACTAAAGTATGCAGCAGATGCCATTACCTATACAAATGGTGGTGATGTCCAGCAGGCAATAGCATGGTACAAAAAAGCCTTAACAATAAATGACAATGAAGACACTCATATTGCATTAGGGGATGCTTATCTCAAATTGCAAGGCGGTGGTGGTGAAGCCATGAACAATTACGAAAATGTAACTGGTAAAGATCCCAAAAACTCTTTGGCATTTTCTCGCATTGGCGCACTCTGGTATGCTGCAAAAAATTATCAGTTAGCTTTAGATAACTATAATAAGGCCCTGCAAGCTGATCCGATCAACCCTCTTCCATATCGTGATCTGGCAACAGCATACTATAGGGTAGGAAATTACGATCAGGCTTATCAGGATATCCAGAAATATATGCAGTTATCTGATAAGTCCAGTGATGATGAAACCCTTTACATTGATATATTGTATTTGTCGAAGCATTACAAAGAAGCCATTGATGAAGCGCAGCAGCAAATAGCTAAAGGTGTTAAAACTCCTGGTATATACGGTGTTTTAGGCTTTAGCCAGTTAGAGATAGGCGATTCGGTTGATGCATTGAATAATTCAAAACAATATTTTCAGTTAAAAAATCCTAAAGATATTCCTGCTGGCGACTATGTAAATTATGCCAAGATCTTTATGAAAATGAAAATGAGCGATTCTGCTGATTTCTATTTCAACAAAGCAATACAGATAGATACTGCAAAAGATAAATCGGATATCTATCGTCAGGTAGCTGAAGGATTCAGGGATGCTCAGGATTGGGATAAAGCTGCTCAATGGTATACTAAGTTGGTTACTGAATATCCTAACACTCAGCCACTCGATTATTTCTGGCAGGGCTATTGTCTTTTCGTTGGCAAACATCTTGATGATGCTAAAAAAGCATTCGATCAGATGGCCACAAAATATCCTGACCAGCCATCTGCTGTTTATTGGGGAGGTCGCGTTGCAGCAGCTATTGATAGCAATGCGAAGGAAGGTATTGCCGTTCCTTATTTTACTAAATGGTTGGGTATCAGTGATAGTGGTTATCAAAGAAAGAATTCAGACCTGCTGATAGCTTACGAATATCTGGCTTACTATTATTATAACAAAGATGACAAGGCAAACATGGAGATTTATCTTCAGAAAATTGAACAGATAGATCCAACCAACAGTTTCCTGAAGCAGATAAGAGACGCCGAAAAAAGAACATCTTCGGCTGCTCCCCCCAAAAAGAAAAAATAATTATTAACAATTAACCTGATGAAAAGCTGCCTATACGGCGGCTTTTCTATTTTGTGTTATTTTTAATATCTTCCTAAAAAGCAGAAATTTGCAGTATGAAGTTTCAGATAGAGAGTCCATATATGCCTGCCGGTGATCAGCCGGAAGCAATAAGGCAACTGGTAGAAGGCATAAAAAGTGAGGAAAAATTTCAGACACTATTGGGTGTAACCGGTTCTGGAAAGACATTTACAATGGCTAATGTGATACAGGAAGTAAAAAAACCTACTCTTGTATTAACGCATAATAAAACACTCGTAGCGCAGCTTTATGGAGAGTTCCGGCAATTCTTCCCCGAAAATGCTGTGGAGTATTTCGTTTCTTATTATGACTACTATCAGCCCGAGGCATATATGCCGGTGTCTGATGTTTATATTGAAAAAGACCTTTCTATAAATAGTGAATTGGAAAAGCTAAGATTACGTGCCACTTCAAGTTTGTTGAGTGGACGACGTGATATTATTGTTGTAGCATCGGTGTCTTGTATTTATGGTATGGGTAATCCTACCGAATACGAAAACAATATTATCAGGTTCAATCGTGGAGAAAATATTGGCAGGAACAATTTTTTGCATCGTCTGGTTAATTCATTGTACAACCGTAGTCAGGGTGAATTTACCCGTGGTACATTCCGTGTTCAGGGCGATACAGTAGATATTAATCTGCCTTACGTGGATTATGGATACCGCATTACCTTTTTTGGAGACGAAATAGAAGAAATAGAAAGTTTCGAAATAGACACAGGCAAGCGTATAGGCATCATAGATAATGCAGCGGTCTTTCCTGCAAACTTATATCTTGCGCCGCGCAATCTGATGGCACAGATCATTCATGATATACAGGACGAACTTGCAGCGCAGGTAGATTATTTTAAGAGTATCGGAAAGCCATTGGAAGCACAGCGTATCAAGGAGAGAGTTAACTACGATCTGGAAATGATACAGGAGTTGGGGTATTGCAGCGGTATAGAAAACTATTCCCGCTTTCTCGACAGGCGCAGGCCTGGAACCCGTCCATTCTGCTTATTGGATTATTTCCCAAAAGATTTTTTATTAGTGATAGATGAAAGTCATGTTACCATCCCACAGATAAGTGGTATGTATGGCGGTGATCGCTCACGTAAGCTTACACTTGTCGACTTTGGCTTTCGCTTGCCATCTGCATTAGACAATAGACCGCTTAATTTTCACGAATTTGAGTCAATGCTCAATCAGGTAGTGTTTGTAAGTGCCACACCGGGTAAATATGAATTAGAGCAAACCGAAGGGGTGGTAATAGAGCAGGTGGTGCGGCCAACAGGTTTGCTTGACCCCCCTATAGAAATTCGTCCAAGTATTAACCAGATAGATGATCTTCTGGATGAGATAGATAAGCGTGTAAAGAAAGGCGACCGGATACTGGTTACAACATTGACAAAACGCATGGCCGAAGAGTTGGATAAATACCTGCAGCGAATCAATATCAAATCAAGGTATATACATTCGGAGGTAGATACATTGGAGCGTGTTGAAATATTGCGCGACTTGCGTCTTGGGAATATTGATGTATTAGTAGGCGTAAACCTGTTGCGCGAAGGGTTGGATCTGCCGGAAGTTTCATTGATGGCAATTTTAGATGCGGATAAGGAAGGTTTTTTACGTGATGAGCGTTCTCTTACTCAGATGGCCGGTCGTGCTGCACGAAATGTAGAAGGTCTGGTAATATTCTATGCTGATAGAATTACGGAAAGTATGCAACGGACTATGGACGAGACAGAACGGCGCCGCGAAAAACAAATGAAGTATAATGAGGAAAATGGCATCACACCAAAGACTGTAATAAAATCAAAAGAGCAGATATTCAAGCAAACTTCAGTATTAGATATAAAAGGCTACGATGAAAAGAACAAATATGCAGTGAATGATGATCTGGTTTCATTGGCGGCAGAAGAAGAAGTAGAATATAAGTCAGCCGCACAACTGGATAAGCTGATTGCCCAAACCCGCAAAGCAATGGAAAAGGCAGCAAAAGAACTCGATTTCATGGAGGCTGCTCGTCTGCGCGATAGACTATTAGTCTTACAAAAGGAAAAGGAAGCAATGAAATAATGCCTTAGAAATTAGAATAAATTCCTTCACCAGTTGTATCAAAATGTGATTTATCATATACCCATATAGTCTGGTGATTACCCTGCCATGCTGAACCATTGTAGTACATCGAGCCGCTAACCTCGCATTTGGAATAAGCAGTACTACTATCAAAACATTGTTTGCCTATATAGCAATTGTAAATTACTTCCGCACTATCGTTAAAGGGTTTAGTTGTGCTCCAGAGATATAGTTTTTCATTTCGGTACATTACATAACTGGTATCATACGAGCTATAACAATACATTGTATCAGGTTTATCCCAACCGTTCCATATAGGAATGGTAGCCCAGTTCCTGATAAAGTGATGAATGCTATCAGTGCTCATCGTCTGCTTCGGCACCGGCTTGTCTGGTTTATGACAGGACACAAGTACTAGAAGGGCTATGGGCAATATCTTCTTCATTATTTGATATTGAATATCACTAAGATAGAACTTTTTAATTTAAGATATCATCCTTAGATAATTAGCTTCTACCCCCACTGGCGTTATCCAAAAACAGTTTCATCAAGTAATTATCATGGTTCATGTAAAAAAATATATCAGGCGGTATACTTGTTTTTCCTTCGTGCTGATAAATAGTAAATCATAAATAATAGAATCATGAATAATCATTTTGATCCGGAAAATGAGAATCCCGGAAATAACAACGACGGTATTGATCGCAGGGGTTTTTTAGGATGCATGGCTTGGGTGGGTACCGGAGTTCTTTGGATGATGTCTGGCGGCATTTTAAAATCTTATGGCATGAGCCAGGTGATCGACAGAGCTACGGGAAAAGTAAAAGATGGTCTTGTAATGCCTAAATCCGATTTCAGCTTTGTGCAGATAAGCGATAGCCACATAGGTTTTAATAAAGCTGCCAATCCTGATGTGGTAAGTACACTGCAGGCGACTATCGCGAAAATAAACAACATGCCTTCTGCACCATCTTTTGTATTGCACACCGGCGATCTTTCGCATCTTGCGCAGGCTGACGAGTTTGATACACTGGAGCAATGTCTTAAAAGCGTAAAGACAGATAAGATATTTTATGTTCCGGGCGAGCATGACATGACTGATAATGGTAAGCTCTATCTGGAGCGTTATGGAAAAGGAACAATAGGTGATGGATGGTATAGCTTTGATTCTAATGGAGTGCATTTTATTGGATTAGTAAACGTTACCAATCATGTTGATGGAGGGTTGGGTTATCTTGGCCCTGATCAATTAAAATGGCTTGAGAACGATGTAAAAGGGCTTTCAGACAGCACACCGATTGTAGTATTTGCGCATATTCCGTTATGGACCATTTACCCGCAATGGGGTTGGGGTACTGACGATGGTGCTCAGGCATTGTCTTATCTTAAACGGTTTGGTTCAGTGTCTGTTTTAAACGGCCATATTCATCAGACCATTCAGAAGGTTGAGGGAAATATCACGTTCCATACTGCTACTTCTACAGCCTTTCCACAACCCACGCCCGGTAGTACGCCATCGGCAGGACCATTAAAAGTCCCTGCTGAAAAATTGCGTACAATGTTGGGCCTTACCAGTGTGAATTATGTAGAGCATGCTCACTCGCTGGCTATTACCGATATCCCTTTAGTTGAAGCAGAAAAAGCAACCCTAGATAAGTAATTTTTAAAGCACACTCAATGAAAAGGGTCATACTATCGTTACTGTTTTTTTCAATGACAACAGTTGCATTCGCCGGTTATAGGCCTGTTGACGAGAATTCTGCGTTAAATTTTAAGATAGCAAATTTTGGCTTTGACGTTACAGGTTTTTTTAAAGGCTTGCAAGGTAGCATCAATTTCGATCCTCAAACTCCAGGAAGCAGCAGCTTTGATGTAACAATCGATGCCGGTACAGTAAACACAGATAACAGTCTGCGAGATAGTCATCTTGTAGGTAGCGATTTTTTTGATGTAAAAGATTACCCTCGTATTCGATTGGTATCAAGTAAGGTTACAGCTTCTGTCAAGAAAGGGATTTACATATTTACCGGTCAGCTAATAATAAAGGGGAAATCTAAAACAATAACATTCCCTTTTTCAGCCATTCCTGCAATGGATGGTTACGTTTTCAAAGGGGCATTCAGGATAAATAGAAAGGATTTCGGGATAGGAGGAACCAGTTCAATATCTAATGAATTGGAGGTAACTCTGAATGTTCATGCAGTAAAAGCTTAAAGATAAAATAGTGAAAATAAGTAAGAAAATTGCTGTGATAGCAGGTTTGGTTGGTGTAGTTAGTATTGGGGCAACTGCTACGCCTTCCAAACCAAAAAAACAGGAAGGACAATATGTTAATTTAAAAGTGTTGCCAAAAAATATAAGCTCAAAAGATTTGCAGGGAATAATGACTGATGATTTCGAGGATGGTCTGGGGGTAACTTGTGGCTTTTGTCATGCAGATGCAAAAGATGGCCACGGACTTGATTTTGCCAGCGATGCAAAAGCTGAAAAGAAAATAGCCCGCAAAATGATGCAGATGACTATCGGGATCAATAAAAAGTATTTTAAATTACAGCACCCGGTATTAGGAAGCCAGGAGATTATTGTAACGTGTAGCACATGTCATCACGGACAACCATTTCCTGATGGTAGTGGTGAGCCAAAATAATAGGCGACTTTTGCACTTGCAATATAAT
>DATNFP010000019.1:0-49531 GCA_035606335.1 Flavipsychrobacter sp.
CCTTCCAGTTTTTGAATCGCTTCCCAATCAAGATGGAAAATACCGGGAAGATCCTTTAGCAGGCCAAGCTCATAAAATTTGCGAACATTTGCTTCTCCCAGATTACGAATGTCCATTGCATCCTTACTAGCAAAGTGCATAATACGTTCGACAACCTGCGCAGGGCAACTAATGTTAATGCACCGCCAAACAGCTTCGTCTTGCTGGCGCTCTAACTTTTCTCCGCAAACAGGACAATGGATTGGGAACTCTATTTTTTTCTCATGACCCGTGCGCAATTCGGCTAATGGTTTAACAATATAAGGGATTACGTCTCCAGCTCTTTCTACCAATACAGTATCACCAATATGTAAATCCTTTTCACGGACTACATCTTCGTTGAATAAAGAAATAGAAGTAACGGTAACACCACCTAAAGGCACAGGATCAATTTTTGCTACCGGAGTAATAGAACCTGTACGACCCACCTGGAATTCTACTTTTCGCAATTTGCTCGTGGCCTGCCGCGCTTTGAATTTGTAAGCCACTGCCCAGCGTGGATGATGCGTGGTCATCCCCATTTTATCCTGTAGCTGTATATCATTTACTTTTATCACAAGTCCATCTACTTCAAATGCGAGATCGTCGCGATGCTGCTCGAAACCATGACAATATTCAATAACATCATCGATATTCCTGAACACTTTCATTTCCTTTACAGGAGTGGGGAAACCTAGCCCGTACAACCACTGGATAGAATTATAGTGTTTGCGTAATTCTTCAGGCCGATGCTCACCTTTAACTAATGTATAATCACTGATATGATATAAAATGGCAGTAAGGCCACGTTTACGCACTTCTTTGGGATCGAGCATGCGTAAAGTGCCGGATGCCGCGTTGCGAGGATTAGCTAATGGTGCTAATCCTTCTGCCGCGCGCTGCCTGTTAAATTCTTCGAATACTTTTTTATGTATCAGCACCTCACCTCGTATTTCCACCTGCTTTATTCCATCTTTAGTTAGAGCCACTGATAACGGAATAGCTTTTATTTGCCTGATATTGATAGTTATCTCCTCTCCCATTACACCATCACCACGCGTAGCACCACGAACGAGCTTATCATCTTCGTATATAAGCGAGATGCTTGCACCATCATATTTTGGCTCAACACAATATTCTATTTCCGCATCGCCTGCCAGCTCACGGCAGCGGGTATCCCAATCGCGAAGGTCTTCTGCATTATAAGTATTATCGAGGCTAAGCATAGGGACCAGGTGACTTACGGATGGAAAGCGCTCACTTAACCCTTCCGCCACTCGCTGAGTGGGTGAATCGGCTGTTACCTGTTCCGGATATTTTTCCTCGAAGCCTTTTAGTTTTTTAAATAAAGTATCGTACTCAAAGTCGGAAAAAACAGGATCATCCTGCACATAGTATTTCCAATCCGCATAGTTGATCACTTTACGCAAATCTTCTATTTCCTGCTTGTAATTAGTTGAGGTATGCGCAATGAGATGCTTGGCCTGTTCATAAAGGTTCTTTTCGTCCTGTTTGGTGTACATAAAAACAAAGAAAGGAATTTATTGCAATAATTCCACCCACTCACCTGCGCCTTCTCTTATCATCTCAGGCTCACCCTGGGTGCAATCTATGACTGTAGATGGAATAATACCACCAATGCCACCTTCGATAACTATATCAACAAGATTATTGAATTGCTCATACATCTGTAAAGGGTCTGTGAAATATTCCACATCCGCATCCATAGGCAAAGATGCGCTCATAATAGGGTGTCCTAATTCCTTTACTATGGCATGGCAAATTTTATTATCGGGGACACGGATACCTACGGTCTCCTTTTTCGTTTTAAGCATTCTCGGCACCATTCTACTTGCTTCCAGGATAAAAGTATAAGGGCCAGGCAAAGCAGCTTTTAACAACCGGAAAATAGGAGTATCCACGCTCTTAGCATAATCGCTGAGATGACTAAGGTCACTGCAAACAAAAGAGAAATTCGATTTTTTAGGATCAATATGCTTGATCCGGCAAATGCGCTCAACAGCATGCATATTACTGATATCGCAACCCAATCCGTAAATAGTATCTGTGGGATATATGATCACCCCACCATTTCTAAGACATTCTGCCACTGCGCTGATATGTCTTGGCTGCGGATTATGTGGATGAATATGCAACAACATATACTAAGGCAAAGTTAGGGGAGAAGAAATTGAAAAAGCAGAGTATTACAAAATATTATTGATAGTGTCCAGCGCATTTTTGAGGCGGGTATTTTCATCACCACGAATATCTACCCAAGGCACATTACTGTTCTGAATAAGATCGAGATAAATATTATAAAAGTAGGTACGCATTGCTCCTGAAGGGTATTCCCGTTGCGGATCTTCCTGCCAATCAATATCAATGTATGTTAACAGATACAAGTCATATTTTCTTTTTGCGATCTGCTCCAGTATCCACTTATCGCAATGATAATATTTATGTTCACTCCACACCTTGAGCACATAAAGGTCTGTATCACAGATAAGTATATTATTTGCATCCGGCAGCAGCTTATCTTCACTTTCTATTTGTCCATGAGCAATTGCCAACAAATCATTCTCGATGTATGGATGATTGATATTTTCAAGATAAGAGCGTGCATATTCCGGCACCCAAACGGTATGTAATTCTTCTGCAAGCGCTTCGCTTAAAGTACTTTTACCCGTTGATTCAGGGCCTATGACAACTACTTTTTTTTTGTTATTCAGATGAATACAATTTCTTTTTCAGTGAATGCTGGTGTAACCAATGAGTGCCTTTATAACTTAGCCATGAAGAACCCGCACCTACAATAGCGCCCACAAGTACATCACCCGGATAGTGCATCCCTAAATATAACCTTGAATAACCAACAACGCCTGCCCACAAAAACGATGGCGCTATAATATACCACTTGGGGTACTCAAGACTTAAGCTTGTGGCAGTAGAAAATGCAACAGATGTATGACCGGAGGGGAAAGAAGGATCGGTATCGTAGGAGTAAGGCTTAATATCAGGGTAAGTAATGTAAGGTCTTTTTTCATTTACTGTATATTTCAGGCCAAATGTGATAACCCCTGTAATGCCCAGACCTGCTACAGTTTCCCATCCATAAATCACTGTTTGTTTTTTTCGGGTAGCGTAACCATAAATCAACTGACCTATGGGCACAGCTGCAGAAACGGGATAAGTCGTGTTCGTTACATCATTCATAATGTTACTGCCAGCGGCTGTGCGCCCTTTAGTAATATCGCGAAGCCATTCGATATTCTTGTTCTGGGCGAGGCAAGAATTAGCGGATAAAACCAGCACCAGCAAAAATGCTACTGTAATTTTAATTGTTGCAAGCGGTACAATTTTTTCCATTCCAGGTATCCAAAAATAGCTACAATAAACAAAAATAAAGTAAGTGCCGCTGTAAACGGCATGCCTTTATATATATAAATAGGTATTGCTACGATATTGGAAATATTCAGCAGAAGCCAGTTCTCTACTTTTCTTTTGGCCAACAGCCACATGCCAGTCCATGCCGTTGCAGAAATAAAGGCATCCCATATAGCAACATCGGATGGAATATATGTAATATGAAATAGTGCGGGCATTACCACAGGGAAAAACCATGTGAGCAAAAAGTAAAGCAAAACCCAACCTGCAAGCGCCAAAGAAACAATAATCGTCCAATCGGTTTTGGTGCATGAGCTTATTGGAAGAGCAGCATTATTGCCCCTGTTTTTTGTCCATAACAACCATCCATAAACACTCATAATAAAATAGTACGAGTTCAGGATAGCATCAGCATATAGCTTAACGGATGGCCTTACGAATAAATAGGTATAGATAACTGTACTTATAATACCCGAAGGATATAGAAGCACGCTATTATTGCGAGCCAATAACACTTCGGCAACCGCAAAAAAAATAGCTACCCATTCGAGTATTGGAGTAGCCTTTACCTGATCAGCAAACAATACCAGCAATTGGTGTATACTCATGCGCGGCAAAAGTATAAAGTGAATATTGATAAAAACACTATCAATTTATATATGCGAAAAAAGAATGGTTGATTATCACGTTAGTTTTTTGGATAATTCGGGATTAATCCTATTTTTGCACTCCCAAATAAGGGAAAAGGTGCGGTAGCTCAGTCGGTAGAGCAAAGGACTGAAAATCCTTGTGTCGGCGGTTCGATCCCGCCCCACACCACAGAGGCAGAAACAGTTGCGTAAGTGCGTAAGGTTTCTGCCTTTTCCGTTAAATCATGCTGTTCTTAAATTCTTATCTTTATAAGGCAAAACATATTTTGTTAAAGTAAATCTATTTCTTTCCTATATTCAAACTCTTAGTTTCATTACATATTAATGGTTAACAATTGGATAATATAATTATTCCATTCAATATATGCATTATGAAATATCACTGTGGATAATTATCCTTAAATTCTTTATTTTTAGAAAAAAGTCTAACCACTTAATTGAATTAAAGTGACTTGCTTCCTGATTGACGATGATGCTGATGACCGTGAAATATTTGCCATTACCCTGGCAGAAATAAATCCCAATATAAAATGCCTAACTGCCAATGACGGAAGGGAAGGAATAGAAAAACTAACTGCTGAGGAATTATTTATTCCCGACTATATTTTCCTGGACCTGAATATGCATCGCATGAACGGCAAAGAGTGCCTTAAGGAAATAAAAAAAATAGACCGTCTTAAAAATACTAAAGTCATTATATACTCTACTTCGTCAAATCCCCAGGACATAGCGGAAACCCGTGAATTAAAAGCTGATGGGTATATGGTGAAACAGGCCAGTCTTTCATCACTCAGGAAAAAGCTGATGGAAGTCTTTGATACATACAATTATGAGTTTATAATATAACACTCGTTTTATTTAATTGGAATTAATATGCCGGAGACAAAAAACTCATACATTTTAGGGCAAAATTCGATAGAAAACCAAGTAGCATACCTGGCAGCTATTGTTCAATCGTCAGAAGATGCCATTATCAGCAAAACACTGGAAGGCATTGTAACGAGCTGGAACAGGTCGGCGGAAAGAATATTAGGATACACTGCTGAAGAGATGATAGGGCAATCTATTACTAAAATAATTCCAACGGACAGACTTAATGAAGAGCCCGAAATACTTGAAAAATTAAAAAGAGGGATAAAAGTATCTCATTTCGAAACAATACGCAAAACAAAGGATGGGAAATTAATAGACCTTTCCCTAACCATCTCTCCGGTAAAAGACAAGGATGGGAAAATAATAGGCGCATCCAAAATTGCACGCGATATTACAGCACAGAAAAATATTGAACGCTTAGCTAAAGAAAGCGAAGAAAGATTCAGAATAGTGGCAGATACCGCACCGGTAATGATATGGATGGACGACGCTGAAAAAAATTGCATATTTTTAAATAAAGGATGGCTGGACTTCACAGGCGGTGCGCTTCCTGACGAGCTGGACTTCGGCTGGCTACGCAACATACATCCTGATGACATAGAACGACGTACACAGATATATAATACAGCTTTTGACTCACAGCAGGAATATTATACAGAATACCGCCTGCGGCGACATGACGGCACATACAGGTGGGTAGCGGGCAAAGGTGTGCCCCGGTATGCTCCGGATGGTACTTTCCTTGGCTATATCGGGGGCTCTACTGATATTCACGAGCAACATATGGCAAAGAAAGAGCTTGAAAGAATTGTGAATGAACGAACCAAAGAGCTACTGCAAATGAATGAGCAACTAATGAAAAAAAATCACGAATTAGAGCAATTTGCCTATATAGCCAGCCATGACCTACAGGAACCATTACGTAAAATCCAGACTTTCTCTGAGCTCATTCAATCAAACCTGCACAATAAAGAAGTTACTGAGAAATATTTTGAAAAGATAACATCATCGTCCCAGCGAATGTCAACACTGATCACTGCTGTATTGAATTACTCACGTCTTGATGCTATTGATAATTCGCCTGTTGAGGTAGACCTAAATGATACACTCAATGAAATAATAACAGATTTTGAACTGCTGATAAAGGAGAAGAATGCCGTTATACATTCTAACATTCTTCCTACAGTGAAGGGAATATCTTTACAATTGCAACAGCTTTTTGCGAATCTGATAGGTAATTCTTTAAAATTTTGCGTTAAAAAGCCGGAAATACATATCTACTCAAAGGCATTATCTGCCACAGAGCTGCAGCACTATCCCCTTCTCAGGAAAGGTAAATACGAAAAAATTATTTTTAGTGATAACGGAATTGGTTTTGAGCAAAAATATGCAGAAAGGATATTTGCTATTTTCCAACGTCTTAATGATAATTATAGTGGTACAGGTATAGGACTTGCCCTTTGTAAAAAAATAATAGAAAATCATCATGGCGATATCAGTGTAACTAGTACACCCGGAAAGGGCACTATTTTTACCATTATTTTGCCTGTAGCTTAATACCTACTATCGCCCGGGTTCGATAAAGATCTGTTTTACACGTGGAAATTTCTGCTGGATCTTTTTGATAATTCTATCTATCGCTTCTGTTATCTGCTGGGTAGTCATATTGTCTTTAAAAACTGTGATCATTTGAAGAACGATCTCCTCAGGAGCCAGATAAGTTGAGAAATGCTTTTTCACTTTTACCACAGATTCATCAGCTTCTGTAAGTGCAATTATCAATTTCAGTGCTTTTCTACTCAGTGTCTCACCCATTAGCAGGCTTCTGCTTTCTCTTAGGAGTATCATAGAGATCCCAATCAGGATCACACCGATAAGCATTGATGCTATGCCATCATAATGTGGATCATGCAGACGATGACCTATATAAATACCCAGGAAAGCCACTATTATTCCTAACAGATCTCCAAAATCTCCCAGCAATACAATAAAAACTGTCGGATCTTTACTTTGAGTGACGGCTTGCCAAAATGGTATATCACCCTGCTGTTTATTAAATGCTTTTAATGATGCCATCGCTGAAATTGCTGTAAATACGGCTGCAACGGCTAATACGAGATAATTCCATCCCGGATTTTCTATATGTGCTAGTCTTCTAAATCTTATAACCCCCTCGTACAGAGCTATACAACCACCCAGGCTAAACATTATCAACGACACCATAAACGACCAGAAGTATAACTCCCGCCCATATCCAAAAGGACGCTTTTCATCGGGTTGTTTTTTGCTTATCCTAATTCCCCAAATCAATAATATCTGGCTAATACAATCAATGACAGAATGGATGCCTTCAGAGATCATGGCCGAACTACCGGTAATAATTGCCACTATAAACTTTGTAATAGCAATTATTCCATCCGTTATCAAAGCTATATATATGAATAACCTTGACCTCATACAAGAGTTCAATTTGATATCTAAAGTTAAATAAAAAAACAACTGCACATTTTGCAATGTACAGTCAGTTCAGTTTAAAACCTTCCGGAAAAATCCATTACTCATTTGCCATCTGATCATCCAGGTCCCTGGCTTTGTTTTTTTGATTATTCCTGTTGCTCTGCGTTACCTGACCTCCTTTGCGACCTGCAGCGGCCGCTTCTTCAGAAGTCCATTCATGTGCCACACCTTTATGGTGAGCTTCTTTGCCTCCTTTGCGTGCGATATCACGCTGCAGATTTTCATCCATTGAAGCAAATCCCCTCTTCGAGGTATTACCTCTCGGAGAGCTTGTCCTGATATGTTGATTGTTGGGACTTTGCTGCCCATCCCAGTTATTATTTTGTTCCATAGTATCAATAGTGGTTTTTAAACGATTTAATTTGCATTATACGCCTTACAAATTATTTGCAGGTATACAAAAAATGAATAAAGTCATGCCTACAGGAGTGTACAGCTAATTAAACCAATTACAAAAAATACAATTAAGTTAAAATCATACTATTGCAAAAGAAAGTGACATTTCATCAATAAAAGATTAAGGAGAAAATGTTTCTTAAATTCTACAAATGCAGGCTAAAAGAAAAATGAAGAAGGTTGCCTGGGAATGTGCAACCTTCTTCATTTTTATAATCCAGATAATTCCATATTATTCCTTCATGATCTTATTTTGATATAGTGTTATTCCCCTATCGTCTGTAACCTGCAGGACATAGATACCAGGTACGTAAGCAGACATAGGTATCGTAACTGAGCCTGATGCAATAACAACAGTGTTTCGATACATAACAACGCCTAAAATATTTGTGATTGCTATATGATAAGTAGTCTGCATAACTGAATTAATATCTATGTTAAGGTTTTTATCCAGGTAAACGGGATTGGGATATGCGTTGATGCTTACCGTATTATTTGTTATTGTACGCACATCAGAAGGTGAGCCTGCTACAAATATGGTGTCTGTAGAACTTCCGGTGAGTCCTTTATCTTCGTAAATGACTGTTTTGTAGCCACCACCCGGTAATGGATAGTATGGGTCTATAATGTGGGAAGTAGTTCCGGGAAGTGGTATTGTTGCGTGAAATTCTCTAACACTATCCCCATAAGCCGCAAATACAGTAAGGTCATATGAACAAGAGCTGGTTCCATTTTCTCTTATTACCTGGTAGGCAAAAGGATAGGGATTTTTGGTAACTATTGAGTCTCCTTCCATTGCACAAATTCCTGACACGAGAATACTTGAACCCTTTGTCATATCATCTGTGGTTTCAGTATAAGACCCTGTAAGCGTTTTAGTAACTGCATCGTGGTTGCCATAAGATATAAAACGGTTCTTAATGGTTGTATTATCAGATTCAGATGGCAATGCCGGTCTTGATAACGACATAGCCCTGTTAGTATTGCTTTGTATCCAGTTCATTAATGAATCAGCATAGTGATAGGTAGTGGCAGTAACCGAATAGCTGGTATCCATATCAAACGAATTGGGTAGAGAACTTGTGATCTCTTTTGTATTCAGAGGTGTCAGGTTCGGAGATGTGTTATTAAATCCGGTAGCATTTTGTAGCGCTCGTGTGCCTCCTGTATCGTTTATAATAAAGTATAGATTTGGCTGCAAAGAAAAATTCAAGTACTTAATGTCAGGACTTATACCTGAAAGTCTCATGGTAGAATATTGTGTATTAAGCATTTCTCTTACACTAACTTCGCTAAAGCTCATAAATTTAAGCTGACCTGCATACTTGATGCTATGTATTGAATCCGCTCCGGCTATTTCATAACCGGAATAAATATTAAAATGCTGACTGGAATCATTTGGATAGTTGGAATCGTAAACAAACATTGTATCATATTGAATAGAAGGATAGTCAAATGGCAATGTTTGCGGCGTTCTTATTTTATACGGCAAAACTGTATGGTAGCCACCACCTGCTGCCGGGGTAAAGCTTATCGTTATAGCTCTCGGATTGCAATATTTAAATGGCAAACGATAAGTATTTTTCAACCTGTAAAGCCCTTCCCATACCGAGCCATCCTTCACAATAGGATAATCATTTGCAATGGTTTTATCAAATTGTTTCAACCAGCATCGTTCTATTGCCCTAACAAATATTTTATCGACATTATCAATCGTAGAAATATCAGTACCTGCTGGTAATCCAAACCACGATGAAAAAGTAACGTCATCGAAATATCTTATTAATGATGAATAAGCAAATCCATAACAGTACCCCCCAAAGCTATTTTTGGGCCTTATTGATAAAAATTTATTCCAAAATGCATGTTTTGCTATACTTTCATAATATGCTTTAGCAAAAGAAGAAGTACTTGTCCCAACATGTAAAGCATCTATTTCAGTGCAAAATCCTTTCCAGCTTGGACTAATGGAATCAGTCATAGCATTTATTAATTGAGCCGGATTGGTATATTGCTTTAATATAAAACTATCCAACAATGGCGGAGAAGCAACGTTGGCATACGGGTCGTATGTCGCGTAGTTTGCGCCAGCCCAATAGTTACTCGACCAAATAGGATTGGTACCTGTATTTGAATTAACCATGCTCCACGTGCCGGTTTCATAACTAAACCCGGGAATATGATATTCAGATACATTGGGATGATAGATAAATCCTATTGAGTTACCCCTCACAGGATGCACAAAAGAACCAACTATATCGCCATTATCATTAATGCCATTAGCTACAGACTGTATACCTGCACTATAGAAAATATTCTTTAACGAATTTATGGTAAGGCTACTTCCCGAAACAGTACCGGAAAACGCCATCCAAATACCGCTTGTTTGCTTATACTCCCCAACTACTACATTGCTATTATTTATGGCCCAGAAATGAGTGCTATAAGGTGAGCTTACTATATTAAAACCTGTTGCATCGTTATACAAATATGGGTAGGTATATGCACCATCAATATAAAAACCGGCTACTGTATTTGCATTGTTAATGCCACCAGCTTCTGTGTTATAGAAAGCAGGCGATGCATCTTCATATCTTGTTGCCTCCCATTTGCCGGCACCTGAAGGTATTATACTATCGTGCAGAATAAAAAAATAACGGGTCGATCCACTAAACCAACCAGTGATGTCATCCAGGTTATTTATTTTAAATGGTACAGCAGTAGCCTCTGCAACTCCTGATACTGCTACAATATTTGATATTGAATCAGTTGTAGAATCTACATAAGCTTTAAAAATACTATTAGTGGGGCCACTCGCATATATGACGGCAACACCATGATCATTAATACCAGTCACTTTTGTATTGGTATAGGAAGATAATGCCGTGTAAGTAAGAGGATTGATCGATATTCTTTTTCCATGACTTGTAATAATAAATCCTACATTGACTCCTGTACTTAGTGTATAATAACCGCAAACATCTCCCCGCTTATTAATATCATTCACGTAAGTATTGTAGGTATGTCCCGGAAGGCTGAAATCGATGGTCTCTATCATTTGTGCATTTACAGAAGATGCACAAGCAAGTACAAACACAGATGTACATAAAATGTTTTTGAGGTAAACGAGTAAACAACTTTTCATAAAATATTATTTATATCATTGCAATTATTTTTATATAAATATAAGTTAATATTTAAAAGCCTGTTATTGTTTTCTTATTAAAAATTAATTAGAAAAGCCTTGCAAATAATATCTGCAAGGCTGAAGGTGATAGAAATTAAAGCGAGAATATTGCGATCTATTTCGTACTAATGAGTGTTACGTTGCCCTTATAATTTTGTTTTACTTCATTTTTGAAAGCTACTTCTATCATATATATATATACTCCGGGAGGTTGCGCTATCCCGTTAAATTTCCCATCCCATCCTCTTCCATCTGTATTATCGGTCTCAAATATTTTTACTCCCCAGCGATCGAATATCGACATTTGAAAAGCTATTATCCCACGCGATAGTAATTCCCGAGGAAAGAAGTAATCGTTTATGCCATCTCCATTTGGTGAGAAGGCATTGGGAATACCTATATAACAATTAGGATTAACAGCAACAGTATCACCTGCTACACAACCATGATCTGATGTTACCATAAGCCAATAAAAGGCAGGAGTGTTTACAGATATGGATGCAACAGTATCGCCCGTGCTCCATAAATTTGAATAGCTTAATGGTTCACTAAATTGATTAACCAATACAATTGAAGCATCGCCTGGACAAATAGACGTATCCGCTCCAAGATTAACTTGTGGATAAGGATAAACAGTAATTGTATCTCTAAAAGAGGTATCAGGGCAATGCTGAGATCGTGTGGTCTCAGTAACGGTAAATGTGCCTGGCACATCAAATGCATGTATCACCGGCCACAGTTCCGATGAACTTCCGTCGCCAAAATTCCATATTAACGTTGAACCGAAGCTTGCAAGCGGATAAAAATTTATTGACTCCCCTACACACACAGCTTTTTTATCCAACGTAAAACCAACACGGGGAAATGTATCAACGACAACATTCAATGATGCAGAGTCATCGCATGGGAATCCTTGCAGTAATATGTGATAGACGCCGGGTTGTGCATAAGCATGTACCGGATTAATTACACCGGATGTACTACTATCTCCGAAATTCCATAAATAAGATGTAAAACCGTGTGAGTTATTGGTAATGTGCAGACTATCTCCCTGGCAAACCACTGTATCTGTTTTGAATGACGCGTTATAATTAGGAGCTAGCAAGGTGTCTGTTAAAGAAGTATCACATCCGTTTGCAGATTTTATACCCCATATATATACTCCAGGCAAAACTCCAAGTATGCTATCTTCACCACTTTTTGAATTGCTTAATAAAACACTTCCGGTTGTATCGGTAAGCGTGTAAGTATATACAGTAGTATCGCCTGCTCGCGGTCTTATCCATACCATACTATTACCGGCTTTTTTACAGCCAGTATAAACACCTACTTCAGGGAGCGGATCTCTGAAATTAACCGAGAAGGTATCTGTATGATGTATGCAGGGCGGAGAAGTATAAGACACGGTATAGATGCCTGTTTTATTTACCATCCTTTGCTCTGATGTGCTACCATCATCCCACACAAAATCCCAACCGGAAGTATCCGCATGCAACATTGCACTATCATTAAAACATACGTTAACCTGTATTCGATTATTAATTGTATCCCTGACGAATATTGCGAGATTATTAGGCAAACCAAAATAAAAATGTGATCCTGTGTCCATTTCTATTGCACTATCTTCATATCTGCAGCTCAGGCCGGCGGCATTGGGAGAGGTGATTGCCCGTAAATATTGACTATATGGAACGCCAAAATACAGTTTATTATCAGGGCCTATTTTTATATCCGTATATATACAAGGGGCTATTGCTGTTTTTGTAGCACTAATAATAGACGCAACTCCCGAACTTATATCGAATTGGTAAATAGAATCGTAATGTGTGTTGTTCGCATATAGTTTCGAGTTGTCTGGAGAAAAGTTGGCACCGTAATAAATACTGTAATCGAGGTTTAATGAATTTGAAATGATACCTGTTGCCGGATCAAAGTCATCAAGCTCCAGGCCTTCTCCATAATCGGTATTGCACACCGCGATCTTCCTCCTGTTAGGCGACACTTTTATTACACCAAGGCCATAATTAAAAAAAGCGAAGGCCCCTGTATAAGAAAGAACCGGTGTGGTATTTATACCCGAGCTTGTTATTTCGTATGATTTAAACAACTTAGCAGTATCTGAATGCACTAAAAGCCACACGTCACAGCGATCTCCTACTACTGCCGTCATTTTCTCCGTAAGGCCGGAGTCAATTATTATTGCTCTCTTTCCCGGCTCTACATCTCCAAATCCTCCACGAAGACTCATATCTACTATACTGTAGTAAAGTCGCCCTGCATACTTTGATCCTTCAACACTCGTAAGTGTGAACAAATAATATTTGCCGGGGCTATCAATCATTGGAACTATTACTGCCCCCTGCGTGGTGCTGGAAGTTGGGGTAACAGTATATGGATTATATGCTTTTCTTACAAGAGGGTCTTCTATAAGGCTATCGCCATTGGGCATAACATTTCCTGCTCTATCCCATATTATTGACCCTTCTGTATAAAACAGTAATTGTCCCTTTGCATCACAGATACTTGCACACCCCTCACCAAAGCTGGTAATTTGTGTTTTTAAACCTATAGGGCTACTTCCATTAAAATCCACACCGCCCTTTGTCCCAAAGGCCCAAACATTACCTTCTTTTTGAGCTCGGCTACTTCCACAGCATAACAGAAACAATATTGTATAGGAAAGTATCTTCTTATATTGTTCGTACATCCTTTTTGATGTAACCATCTATTCAGTTTTTATAATTTTTACTTGTTTGTCTATATTCCCATTTACAACCTTTAATAAATATACACCTGCTGCTACCGACTGCATATCTATTTTTATTAAAGGCTGGTCGTAAATCTTATCTGAAATAATTGTTCCCGTTAAAGTTGATATTTGAATTTGAGTTCGTGCACAATTACCACCGAGCGATATATTTAGAGTCCCGGTTGTAGGATTTGGATATACCAACAGGGAATCATTCAGCGTCAGATTTCCTATTCCCACATTATCTATTGTGTAGCAGGCAGAGCGTTCAGTGCAGCCATTCTTGGTAAGGACTACCTGGTAGATATCATTTAAGGTTGGTGTGAAAGAAGCATTTGTAGCCCCGGGAATTGCTTTCCCTGAAAGACAATCCACCCACTGATATGAGGCACTTGCGTCATTAGCAATAAGTGTATTTCCTGAAACGGTTACAGTAGTGTCGATCATATTCACAAGAGATAAAATGATGATACTGTCGCAGCCATTAAGGCTTACAAGACTATCGTTGAATGTCCCTAATGTATAAACCGTTGTTCCGGAAGGGCCAGGCAGAACATAACCGGAACCCGGACAAACTGAATCAGTAACTGTTCTTACTATGGTTATACCGGTGCATGTCTTTAGCTTTACTATCCAATAGTCATTTTCCAAACCGAAGTTGTGGGTAGCCTTATTACCCGAAGCATCGGATGAAGATGCGCCTCCTAACACAAAAGCCGTATCCGCTGTTTCTATTGCTGCAAGCGCCTGATCAGAATTAGCCCCTCCCATATCCTTTTGCCATATTATATTGCCTGAAGCGTCCAGGCTTAATGCCCAGTAATCGTAATCCATGCTTTTTGCGCCACCCCATGGATTTGTAGTTTTATTTCCTGAACTATCTGAATTAGATGTGCCTGCTGCAAAATAACCACCATCCTGCGTCTGGATAAAAGAAGACAGTATATCTGTACCATCGCCTCCTAAATTCTGTTGCCATTGTATATTACCGCTATTATCCAGCTTTAATACCCAATAATTATAAACTCCTGAACACGATAGTGTCTTATCTCCCGAAATACCGGAGTTGGAGCTACCTCCTACTATGTAACCATCATCAGCGGTCTGTTTTACACAATACAAGAAGTCGCTTTGTGTGCCTCCTATATCTTTCTGCCATTGTATATTGCCTGTATTATCCAGCTTTAGTATCCAATAATCAAAATCAAAACTACCGGCACCTCCAGCGGGATTTGTTGTTTTGTCACCTGAACTATCCGAATTGGAAGCTCCTCCTAAGATATAGCCACCATCGGTAGTCTGATCGATTGACATGGAGCTATAATTAAAGAGAGATAATCCATCACTGTTATCACCCCCAAAATCTTTTTGCCATTGTATATTGCCTGTACTATCCAGCTTTACAATCCAGTAGTCGTTCCCTCCATTAGATGCCATTGTTTTATCACCCGAGCTATCCGAGTTTGAATACCCTGCCAAAATATAGCCACCATCGGTAGTTTGCTCTATGGCATTAAGATAATCGCTGCCAGTACCTCCTATATCTTTTTGCCATTGAATATTGCCTGTACTATCTATTTTTACAACCCAATAGTCGTAATCGTAACTAAAAGCTCCCGATATCGGATTGCTTGTTTTATCCCCTGAACTATCAGAATTGGAATAACCTCCTAAAATATATCCACCATCGGACGTCTGTTGTATCATTCGCAATTCATCATCATTGTCACCACCTATATCTGTCTGCCATTTAACATTACCTGCGTTATCCATTTTTACCACCCAATAGTTATACAAACCCCAGCACGTATCTGTTTTATTACCAGAAACAATTGAACTGGAAATACCTCCTGCTATAAATCCACCATCAGATGTTTGCCTGATGGAATACAATTGGTCATCACTTGAACCACCAAGCTCTTTTTGCAAAGCCATGTTGGGTGTTTGTGCGTATACTTTTACGCCCATTATACAGCATATGATAAAGACAATAAAGTAACTTTTTCTCATAAATATTTTATTGGGTAAACCCTTAGCGTACCAAAGTCACATCTCCTTGTTTGAAATATTTTTTATGCCCTGTACCACCGTCAAACTTGATCACATACATATAATCTCCTAACTCCTGGGGTATATTGTTAAACTTCCCATCCCATCCTTCTGATGGGGAATAGCTCATCCAAACCATCTGGCCCCAACGATTATAAATTGTCAGTAAATAATTCATTACGGGACACCCGGGTTGAATAATCGGTTGGAAAAAATCATTTTTCCCATCTCCATTTGGTGAAAACGCCGAGGGCATGTCAAATGCACAATCACACAATTGGGTACTAATACTGATGCTATCACTAAATTGACATGGGCCGTCTTTAACCGTTACCCAATACCGGCCCGTATCCTGTACTAACAATGTTGGTTCGTAAGTGTTATCACTCCATGTCACCAAAGCACCAGCCGGAGCACTTGCATGTAGCGCTATAGATATCGGTTGTCCATTACATATAGAAGTATCATTTCCCAGGTGTTGAGGATCATTTATAAACGCTATTTTTATCTTTTCTGAGTCACGGCATCCATCATTACTCACATTGAGCGAGTAAGTACCCGATTGTGTAACAGTATAAAAACTATCTGTGCTTCCATCCTGCCATAAATAGCCGGCGCCTGGCAGAGACACCTGCAGCGTGTAAGGAAATGGTGGCGAACAGAATGAAGTATCATCGCCTAAAGTAAAGGATACATTTATTTTTCTTATTGCAAAGGTGTCTATCCTAACCTTACAATAATCGCTGGAACGTACAATATACATATCCGCCTTTTTTGCCACTCTTATTGTATCTGTAGTGCTATCGCTCCATAAATAATGAAAATATCCTGAGGGAGCATGCAACACTATGCTATCAATTCCAGGCACACATATACCTTTATCAATTCGGGAATACACCGTGTCTGTAGGGCCAACCAATGGCTTTACAAAATCGGTACCCAGGGCTTGAGACAAACCTTCCGGCCACCCGGTAGAATAGTCTATTGGAAAGCCAACAACATTATTTACGTAATTGCAGGCAAGTCCCGGCAGATTAGGATTATTTATGCACCCAATATAATTAGTGATGCCGTCGGGGGCAGCGTTTGCTGTGCAATAAATTTTACCATCGGGCCCCCTTCTTATTTCGCCCACAGCACCGCAGAAACTACATGTTTGAAATGTATCAATTAAAGGCACCTGCGATGCTAATATTGCTGCGGGGCTGGATAAACTGATATCGTATTGCACAAGTGCACCATTAGGATATGCCGGGCCCCATTGGGAAAGATATACTTTGGAGTTATCCGGTGAAAAAGCTACCGATTCATCGAGAGAAAGGGAGTCAAATTCCATAGGGTTCGAAACAGTCCCGGTGGCAGGGTCAAAATCGTATAGTTCCGTACCCAGTGGTGGAATAAAGAGGGTATTTACATCTACCAAAGCCAATTTTTTCCGGTTAGGAGAAAATGCCAGTTCCCCATTGCTGTATGAGCCAAGAGATGTGAATGTACCTGTTGTAGAGAGAACAGGAGTTTTACTTATGCCATTTACAGTAATGTCATAAGCTTTAAAAACAGTGGCGTCACGTTCATGTACCATCAGCCATATATCACAATTATCTCCGGATACACCAGCCATCGCATCATCCAAAAATGAGTCGATAGCAATGTGAGCTTCTGTAGGAACTATATCCCCCAGCCCTTTATTCAGCGTCATATCAACGATGGTATAATCCAATCTGAAATCAAAAGTACCAGCTCCGAAAAGCGATGAAAAACCAGATAGCGTAAAAACGTAGTACTGGTTTGGATTATTTAAAACAGGCAATATTATAACACCTTGCGGGCTGTTATATGAAATGAAACCTCCGGGTCCGTCGGTTCCTGAAGAGCCGCTGGACCATACAGGATTGTAACAAAAAGGAAGAGGATTCCCATTTCTATCCCAGATAGTATCAGAATTTGTGTAAAATAATAATCTACCCTCAGCATCACACACACTGGCAGCGGAATTTATGGCTGCCCATAGCAATTTTGATGTGGTAGGAGTGGGTGAAGGCCCATTAAAATTCAAGCCGCAATACGTAGGAAATACCCATACATTATTCTCTTTCTGAGCATATACAAGATGTGGAATCAAGTAAAAAAAAATAATGGACAGGATAATTTTTTTCATTTTTAGACATATTATTTTTTAGTACCTAAAAACAAAATTACCCTTGAACCATCCCTGATATGAGGTGGTTTCTACTTATTTTATAAAATGGTAATTAGTACTTATTTTTATATAAGCATTTTTATTGGTTGTACATTCTGTAAACAATTTGTATGGGGCGTGTTTATGATTTATTAAGTAGGATCAGGTGGCTCCGGATTTCACTGGTTTTATCATTTTTTTTATTCCCAATTGGCTCGCACGCACAACAAAGTAATTACTTGCCCGATATCTATTCAAAACTGTATAAAGTATACCAGGAAGATACTGCCAGCATAAATAAGTTCCTTGTCAAAGCACAATCCCAACAGTTAGTTGATGAGGATATGAAATTATTGCAATATGCCTTAAAGAAAAGCATACAAATTAATTATGATTATGGTATTGCAACATCGTTGATGGGATTAGGAGTATTATATTGTCACAATGGAGATTATGAAAAGGGTATTGGTTATTATAAGCAAGCATATTATTATTGTTACAAATGTCCTGAAAAACAATACCGCGTGTTAATATGGTCGAATATGGCAGGCCCATATTACCGCCAGGGAAATGTTAATGCTTGCAGTTTCTGTCTTTATAAAGCATTAGAAGAAATTAAGAAAAATAATATTAAGGTAAATGCTTTGTTAGCCTATATCTACAGCGATGTAGGGGCCTTGTGGATAAATAATAATAAAAATGAAAGGGCAAGATTTTATTTAAGAAAAGCAATTGCACTCACAGCAAAAAAGCAAACCTATATTCCATATATCTATTTAAACCTTGCAAATACTTTTAATGGAGATAATACAGATAGCTTTTTAATTTATTGCGAAAAAGAATTAGAGCTCGGCAAGAAATATAAATTTAAAGAGGTAGTTATGTCCTCCTATTTTAGTATCGGCAACTGCTACATAAATGACTACAAACCGACTATAGGCATTAAATACCTGGATAGTGGGATGGCGAATAATGACAGTAATATGAGTCCCATAACCCGCCGGCAATATTATATGTACAAAGGTTTCGCATACAAACTCCTGGGAGATTACAAGCGCGCTGAATATTTCCTAAATACGGCTTTGACATTACAGCACCAATTTAAAATAAAAGACAATTCTCTATTTTTTGAAGATACTATGCTCGCAAATATATATGCCAGTGAGGGTAGCTATACGAAGGCGTACAATTTACAGCAGGCATATTATAAGGTACACGACAGCATTGTACAAGGGGAAAAAGACAGTGTTATTGACCAATTAGAACTACAATACAGAACAGCTGAAATGGACAAGGAAATAGCCCAACAGCAAGTAAATATAAAACATCAAAACACCTTGATAATATTGATATCAGGAGTAGCATTATTTCTTGTATTTCTTATTGTTATTTTATGCCTCATTTATAAACACAGGAAAAGGTTACAGGAGGAGAAAATACGCACAATAGAACAGGAAAAAGAAATCGACGAACTAAAGGCAACGCTGAATGGAGAAGAAAAAGAAAGGGCTCGTTTAGCAAGAGAACTTCATGATGGCATCATGGGCCAGCTTTCAGCCATAAAATTAAATCTTAGTTTTTTAAAGCGGAAATATGAATTAACGAATGCCAAAGATTTTAACGAGGTGCTTCAAAACCTGGACGAGGCTTCCACTGACCTTCGCAATACAGCTCATAATCTTGTACCATCATCTATTTTATATAAGGGATTAGCAGAGGCTGTACATGTATATTGCGAAAAACTAAATCAGACATCTGATCTGCAAATTCATTTTTACCTTTCAAATCCTTTGCCCAAACTCGACTCTTATTTTGAGCTTTCCATTTATCGCATAATACAAGAATTGATACAAAACATCATTAAACATGCCAACGCATCGGAAGCATTAGTGCAAATAAATTACTATGATAATATTCTGGGTATTACCATTGAAGATGATGGAATTGGCTTTGATAGAAATTCACAGAATGGCAACGGAGGGATCGGTTTGAATAATATAACTGACCGCGTGCAAGCTCTTCAGGGAAAAATAGAATTTAAATTGCGTAAAAAAGGTGGTACATTAATAGATATTGAATTTGATATTGCCAACATGAAAACCCACTCTTATGTCGATAAAACTAGTAATTACAGATGACCATCCATTAATGATAAACGCCCTGCAAAACATAATAAATTCCAATCCGGATTTTAAATTGTGTGGTGCATATACAACTGGCATGTCATTATTGGCAGGTCTGACACAATCAACTCCAGACGTATTATTATTAGATATACAACTACCCGATAAGATGGGCAATGAACTGGTGAGGACTATCAGCAAAAAATATCCCAAAATAGCCATCCTGGCGCTTACCAGCCTGGATAGCCTTTTTTATGTAAGGGATATGATGCAACATGGCTGCATGGGGTATCTAACAAAAAATACCGATGAAACGACTCTTGCTACAGCAATACGGACAGTTTATAATGGAGATCAATACCTGGAAGAAGGCATTAAACAACAATTGGTGAGTAATATTTTTCAGAAAAAAGCACAATCCAAAGCTACCCCTCTTACAGAACGGGAAAAAGAAATATTGCAACTAATAGCATTAGAGCATACCAATCAACAAATCGCAGATAAACTTTTCATTGCGTTGCGCACCGTAGAAAACCATCGCATGAATATTACACAAAAGCTTAAGTGCAAAAACAGCGTTGGCCTGATAAAAACTGCTTTGCAGATGGGATTGATCGATTAATCTCATTTCTGTTAAACAGAATTATCATTTCCTTACAAAAATCTCAATAGTGCCATTAGTGGGTCTTCTTGGGGCAAGAAAAGAATCAGCCTTTTGATAATACTGTAACAGACTATCACGTATCCTGAATGGATAAAAATTATTAAGTGACGGCAAGTATTCAAACATTACAACGTTATAGTAGCTATTTCTTATCCTGTTACAAAAAGTATCAGTCTGGCGATTAAATATTGCTACGCCTAAATGGTACCATAAGGGATAATTAGGCGATTTTTCAAGCTGGTATCCCAATTCATAATCCAGAGGAGTAAGTTCCGTCATGTTTAAAACCCTGACGTCTTTATTTTTAAATACCGGCATAGCCATCAATCGTCCTATTCCGGCAACGGTAGATGGTGGTAAATACATTTTATGAAATGATCTTAATCCAGGCACTTCTTTCCATGTACTCTCATCTTCATAATGCGTAGTGTCATTATCCAGCATATAGGTATGCCTATTGATGACATTTTCGCCGGTTGCAGATTGCATGATATTCTGCTCCTGGGTAGCAGGAAACAGATGCACCGTTAACCTCTCAAAATATTTCCAATACATGCCCGACCACCAGAAAAGCACTCCTACTAATAAAAAACAGAAATTCTTTACTCTCGAAAAATTTGTCTTTGATATTTTTTCAATGCTGCTAAAAATATAAGCAGCGGCAAAACTTTGAAAAAATATATTATTGTCAGGAGGAGTATAGCTTGTTACCTGGAATATTGCTGCTTCAAACAGTATCCCAGCTACTAATAATAAAAATAACATTTCCTGTCTGTCTGATAAAAATTGCTTCCAGTTGTTTACTCTTGTAAGGAGCAGTACTATAATTATTGCAACATAGAATTTTATCCATTGTGATTGTCCCAGTATCTCATCCAACAGGTCCTTAATTGATAATCTCGAAGAATGCGGCGGCTGACCGTGATTGAACCAATATCCAAAACTGTAATGTGTAAAAGGTAGTATTATTAAGGTAGCCAACAGGAAATAGCAAACCAGGTAAGCGACCAGATCCTTCCATTTCTTATTTGCTATTGCCTGATACAGCATAAGCAATGTAGCTATCATGAAGGCAAAAAAGCCACCATCCTGCTTAGTAAAAAATGAAAGAAAAAGAAAGAAACAGCCTAATACCATATATATATATCGGCTCTTAGCAGTATTGACAATAAATGATAAAAGAAAATTCAGGGCTACTATCTCCCATATTATTACTGAGTTGTTATACCAGGGCCAGAAATTCATTAAGATATAGGAGAGACAGAAAACCAGTACAGCGGCAATCCTGACCCCATCAGATACATTAAGTTTTTTTAAAATAGATCGGAAAGACAACCCAGCGACTATATTTAATAACACCTGAGCCTTTACCAGGGAAATAAGGTATGGGCCAAAAAGCTTAAAAAAGATCCCCGGTACGATCCAGTACCCAAATCCCATGGGGAGACCAAAGTCTTTATACGGCACCTGGCCTAAATATAACCTATAAGCTCCCTCCCAGGATAAAAATATATTAACCCTATAAGGAAAATGCAGGAAAAGAGGGATGATGGAAAAACAGATTATGAGTAGTACGTCAATGAATTTGGGCAAGGATGATCTTGAATATAAAGGGGTTGTGGCCGTATCGTTTGTCATAAAAATGGTTCTATATCAGCTATCGTTTAACTTAAAAAACCTTACGGATATTAAGTAAATGGCAATGTTCACTTAAAAAAGAAAAAACGTCTTACACTTCTTTCTAATTTGGATACCGTAAAACCGTTCTATTGCATAGGTTTTACCCAGTAAACATAGTGTATTAAAATGAATTTTATAAACAAAACAGTCGATGAATTAAATGCATTTGCCGCCAGCAATAGTAAGGCTTATGCTACGGCTGAACCTTTCCCAAATATTTATTTTGATAATTTATTCGTATCAGAAAAGCTTAAAGAAGTATTAGACGAATTCCCTGATCTCGAAAAAAATCCTGATCTAAAATTTAATGATGTTAACCAGATAAAGCTTGCATCTAAAGGAGAATATAGATTTGAAGAGGCCACAAAGCTTTTTATGCATTATCTTAATTCACAGCCATTTTTAGAATTTCTTTCAATACTTACAGAAATCGGGAACCTGATACCTGATCCTTATTTTGATGGAGGTGGTTGTCATCAGATTCTTCGTGGGGGAATGCTAAAAATACATGCAGATTTTAATAAACATCCTAAGACCAAATTAGACAGAAGAATAAATGTTTTAATATATCTAAATGAAGACTGGCAAGAAGAGTATGGAGGCCATTTTGAGCTGTGGGATAAGGAAATGAAAGAATGCAAAAAAAGCATATTACCTCTATTTAACAGAGTAGCTATATTTTCCACCACCAGCAGTTCATTTCACGGTCATCCTAATCCACTAAACTGTCCTGTCGGAAGATCAAGAAAATCATTAGCCCTATATTATTATACTAATGGAAGGCCTGTGGAAGAAACAAATGGCAGTTACCAGGATCATAATACACTTTTCAAATATAGAAAGGAGGACAGAAAGTCCCGGTTGTTAACAAATATAAAAGATACAGTTCGCTTATTTGTGCCACCTATTTTACTTCACGGTGCTGGGAAGTTGAGGGGTTGATAATATAAAACAGATAAACTAGTAAGAATGGAATTACTTATAGATAAAACAAATCAATCGTCCATCAACAAACCCGTTGATACAATGCTTCGTGGCAGGGATATAGTAATAATAGGTCTTCAGCCCTGGTATTACGATATTGGCAGCAATTGTAAAAATATTGCTCTTCAATTGGCACAACATAATAGAGTGCTATATATAAACCAACCTATTAATAGGAAAACTTATATATCAAGGGATAAAAATAAAGGCATTCAGCAACATTGCAGCGTTATTAAATATGGTGGTGGAAAAATCAGGTTCATAAAAAAGAATTTATGGGAAAATTACCCTACCTGTATTGTGGAATCAATAAATGGTTTGCCTTCTACAAATGTATTTAGTGCATTCAATTATCTAAACAATAAACGGTTTGCAAAAGAAATAAAAAAGGCAGTAGAATACCTTTCATTTAAAGATGTTATTCTTTTTAATGACAATGATATATATAATGGCTATTATTTAAAGAAGCTGCTTTCACCATCATTATATGTCTATTACTGTCGGGATTTCCTGCAGGGCTATAGCTATTGGAAAAGGCACACTACTGTATTAGAGCCTAAGCTTATCAAAAAGGCAGATGTTGTAGTAGCCAATTCAATCCACTACACAGAATATTGTCAATTACACAATCCCAATTCATATTATATAGGCCAGGGCTATAATGATGAACTATTCGACGCCGATAAAGATCATCAATTACCGGAAGACATAAAGCATATCTCCAATCCCATCATAGGATATGTAGGGGCAATAACATCTTCAAGGCTTGATGAAAACATCATAAGACAAATAGCATCATCTCATCCTGACTGGAGCATAGTCCTTGTAGGACCAGAAGATGATGATTTTAAGAAGAGCGCACTTCATAAGGTGCCTAATATACATTTTATAGGCAGACAACCCATACAAAAACTGCCCGAATACGTGAATGCATTCGATGTATGTATCAATCCCCAGTTGGTAAATAAGGTCACTGAGGGAAATTATCCATTGAAAATTGATGAGTATCTGTCAATGGGAAAGCCGGTGGTTGCAACCAGAACAAAAGAAATGAAACTGTTTGAATCCCATACTTACCTGGCTAATAAACCAGAAGAGTACCCGGCATTGATAGAAAAAGCGCTGGCAGAAGACAATAGCGAAAAAAGAAATGAAAGAATATGCTTTGCCACAAAACATACCTGGACAAAAAGCGTAAATGAGCTATACAAAGCAATGTCAAAACACCTCATACCAAAAAATAGTTAACCTCAAAAAATGATCGATTCTACTACCTTAAAAAACACAAAATCGGGCTTTGCATATATAACACTTATGCGCCCGCACCACTGGATTAAAAACATTTTTTTATTCCTGCCTTTATTTTTTGCTGGCAAAGTTTTCGACTTTGACAAACTGATCAGTGCTGTCGGAGGCTTTGTTGCATTTGGATTTATAGCAAGTAGCGTTTATATACTTAACGACTACATGGATATTGAAGCAGATAAAAAACATCCTGTAAAATGTGCCAGGCCCCTTGCTTCAGGTGTAGTATCTAAACCTGCAGCTATGATCTTATTTACATGCTGTTTGCTTTTAGGTACAAGCATTAGCCTGTTGATCAGTCTTAAGTTTTTATTTATCATGTCTATTTATTTCCTGATGAATCTTGCTTATTCCTTAGGACTGAAAAACATTTCTATACTGGATGTCACAATACTTGCGCTTGGGTTTTGCCTTAGGGTAAAAGCCGGTGGTGTGGCTACCAATATAGCCATTTCACAATGGCTGATGATAATGATATTCCTTTTAGCATTCTTTATGGCAATAGCAAAAAGAAGAGATGACCTGTTGATTAAACAAGCAAGCGGGGTTGATATGAGGAAAGCAATAAAAGGATATAACCTGGAATTTATGAATGTTATTATGTCGCTGGTGGCTGCAATTATTATAGTAGCCTACCTGATGTATACCATTTCTCCTGAAGTTATGGAAAGGTGGAAAACATACCGCATGTATTACACTACCCTATTTGTAATTGTTGGCCTGCTCAGGTATTTGCAAATCACTTTTGTTGAAAATAATACCGGGTCACCAACCAAGCTATTATACAAAGACAAGTTTTTACAAGCAACACTTGTACTTTGGGTCATAAGTTTTTATATAATCATCTATTTACCAACTTTTTCGATATTTAAATAAAATCCGTTTATGCGAAAGAAAATTGCCAATTGGGGGAATTATCCGGCTATTGAAAGTGAAGAGGTGCAATTTACATCTATATCTGAGTTAAAAAACATTGTCACTTCAAATGCAACTGCGATAGCCAGAGGGAATGGCAGATGCTATGGCGATGCGTCTTTATCCAGCAATGTAACTATCTCAACCCTTAAGTTTGACAAGGTATTGGATTTTGATACCAAAGAAGGAATCTTTGAATGTCAGGCAGGAGTAATGCTTGATCAGATACTTGAAATAATAGTACCTGAAGGATGGTTTTTACCAGTTACACCCGGAACAAAATTCATCACAGTAGGCGGAGCAGTTGCTTCTGATGTACATGGCAAAAATCACCATATTGATGGAGCGTTTTCAAAACATGTCATTGAACTGAAAATAATGCTCTCCACAGGAGAAGTAGTTACGTGCAATAAAGAACAAAATACAGATTTGCTCGAAGCCACATGCGGTGGAATGGGCTTAACAGGGGTTATTATTTCAGTGCGTTTTCAACTTAAGAAGATTGAAACAGCTTATATAAAGCAGACAAAAATAAAAGTAACTCACCTGGAAGAGCTATTAGATCTTTTTGAAGCCAATGAGCATTTTACCTATTCAGTAGCATGGATAGATTGTCTTAAAAAAGGCAATGGATTTGGCAGGAGTGTTTTACTGATGGGAGAACATGCACTGGAAGAAGAATTAACAGAGAAACAAATGGCTAAAGGACCATTAAAAATACCAAAGAGGAAAAGTTTTTCCTTCCCGGTCAATCTTCCTTCATGGATTTTAAACAACTTTACCGTACGCCTCTTTAACTTCCTGTATTATAATAAGAACCTAAAGAAAGAAAGCAATAGCATAATCTCTTACGAACAATTCTTTTATCCGCTTGACTCTATCTTACATTGGAACAGAGGATATGGTAAAAAAGGATTCGTACAATATCAATTTGTTGTTCCTTTAGAAAACAAAGAAGGTCTGATATCCATCCTTAACAAAATCAATGAAAAAGGTTGGGGCTCATTCCTGGCAGTGTTGAAGATATTCGGTAAACAAACAGATCTTATTTCGTTTCCCATCCAGGGATATACACTGGCTTTAGATTTTCCAGTGCGTAAAAATCTATTTGAATTCTTACATGAGTTAGATCAGATAGTATTGCAGCATGGCGGGCGTATCTATCTATCAAAAGATGCAAGGATGAAGTCGAATATATTCTGGAAAGGGTACTCCAATTCAGAGGAATTTGTTTCTGTCGTAAAAAAATATAATCCACTAACAAAGTTTCAGTCAATTCAATCAACCCGATTATCTATAATTAGTTAATAAGCAGGTCATTAAAAAACAATCTGCTTACAAAAACAAAACAAAAAACAAACCAATGCCTTCAGTTCTTTTATTAGGAGCTACCTCTGATATAGCAACTGCTATAGCCCGAAATTTTGCTCAAAACAAATACGATGTTATTCTTGCAGGTCGTGATACCGAAGCATTAAAAGCATTAAAATCTGACATACAAATACGTTACAGCGTAAAAGCAAATGTTGTACAATTTGACGCAGCCAATTTCTCTGAACATAACTCCTTTTACAACAATTTACCATTTCATCCTGATGTTACAATCTGTGTATTCGGTTATTTAGGAGATCAAAAGAAAGCCTCATCAGACTGGGCAGAAGCACAGCGCATAGTTCAAACCAATTATACCGGTGCAATGTCTATCCTCAATATTATTTCTGAGGATTATGCTGTAAAAAACAAAGGTACAATTGTTGGTATAAGCTCTGTAGCTGGAGAGAGAGGAAGGCAAAGCAACTATATATATGGAAGCGCCAAAGCTGGGTTTACAGCATACTTATCCGGTCTCAGAAATCATCTTTTTAAATATGGAGTGCAGGTAGTAACTGTTCTACCAGGCTTTGTTTATACTAAAATGACAGCAGATCTAAAGCTTCCGCCACTACTTACAGCTAAACCTGAAGAGGTGGCATTAGTTGTAAAAAAAGCCGTTGATAAGAAGAAAAATATCATTTATGTAAAATGGCCATGGAAATGGATAATGACAGCCATAAAAATGATACCCGAAGGAATATTTAAAAAAATGCAACTGTAACAACAAATAAAAACACAACCAAAAAATGCTAACCACATCAAACTCCGAAATAGCTTTCTTCGATTTTGATGGTACCCTGACATCAAAAGATACGCTTGCCCAAATACTGAAATTTACGAAGGGAAGCTTCAGATATTATACAGGCCTACTCATCCTTTCACCTGTTTTGATAGGATACAAATTGAGAATAATATCAAATCAGCGAGCTAAAGAGATTTTGCTTACTTATTTTTTAAAAGGAATGCCCATAGAAAAATTCGACGCTATCTGCAAAGAATTTATTGAAAATGAGCTGCCCGCGTTATTTCGCAAAGTAGCGCTGCATGAAGTAAGGCATCACATCTTGAATGACACTAAAGTTGTTATCATTTCTGCGTCGCCAGAGAATTGGATATTACCATGGTGTCAGCAATACAATATTGAATGTATTGCAACCAAGCTGGCGGTAAAAAATGGAAAAATAACCGGTAAAATCGCTGGCAAAAATTGTCATGGAGATGAAAAGGTCAAGAACATTTTAAAGAGATATAATTTATCTAATTACAATAAGATACACGCATATGGAGACACCCGGGGAGATCTTCCTATGCTCTCGTTAGCAACAAACAAGTATTACAAGCCATTCAAAAACGAAGTCTATTAATATAAAAAGGGAGCAAATAAATTTGCTCCCTTTTTGATAAGTCAATAATAACCTTTATTGCTTGGTAAATTTGGCGATCATACTTTGTTTTTCGCCTATCACCTGCATAATATAAAATCCCGGAGTAAGCTTGCTCACATCAACGGTTTCAAGTTGCATAGATGCATCCTTGTTAACATTTGTTGTTTGCACCAGGCGGCCTTCAACATCATAGACATTCATTGCCAGGTTACCTGATATCTGACCCGTAAAAGATACATGTAACATATCTGTCACAGGGTTCGGATACAATTGCATTGATACTGGTAATGAAGGATCACTATCTTCTGATTCCAATCTTGCTCCTGAAACTGTACAATCTTTAGTCCAGTCAATACCAGATAAGATATTAATAGTGCCTGTGTTGTTGCAGACAATATTACCCTTTGCGTATGTCCAGTATGTGGCATAAAACCTCACCCCATAATCTGTATAACCACTGATCTTATTGTTTTTAATGTGCAACAGAGAGCTATCTGCAGGAATTGTATAACGGGTATCTACCATTATACCATCCATACCACTTACAGTATGCCCTGCCAGCTTTCCGCTATTTAGGATGATATTGCTATCTATCTGTATTGGTCCAGCGCCTAACACCAATATACCCAATGCATAAGTATTGCTGATGGTATTGTTATGAACATAGGCATGACTATAGCCTCCAAGACTTATACCATTACCCTGAGCAGTGCTAAATTCAAAACCACAATTGCTTACCTGGTTATTATATATCTCATTAAAACCGCTTGAAGCACATGACAATTGAATACCGGAACGATTGGTACTATCAACTATGTTGTTATATACCTTAATATCGCCAAGGCGCAACGGTTTTGGGTAAATAGTTTTACCACTGCAGGAAACACCTCTCGCACCATTTGGATCAGTAGAACCCATGTACATACCTTCCTGGTTCGTCTTTACTATTCTATTGTCATGAATAGAGATGTGGTTGATTGTCCAGTTGGGGTATTTCAACGAGTCGATGCAAGATGCTTCTTCCTTTACCCAAAAGCCATAAGTTTTGTGATAAATGTCAACATTGTTCACTTCAATATTAGATGAGCGTCCAAAGATATCTACTGCAACGCCATCAGAGCTTGGATCCTGAATATGAAAACCATACTTATCAGCGCTTCCCGTACCAGTAACCCTGATATAGGAACAATCAGAAAATGCCATGCCATTAGAAAACTTCACCTGACCACCTTCATTCATGATAGTAACAGGACAAGTTGCAGTGCCATGTATTCCTTCTAAAGAGAAATAAGAATACGGGTTAGCACTTGATTTTAATACTAATGTATCGCCTGGTGAATAAGAAAAGGAGCCGTCTATATATTTACCATTATCAGAACCTTTTACAATATATATTCTTTTCCCTTTGCAAACTGGAGTTGTGGCACTTGATCCGGTAGAGCTTGAACCGGTAGAGCTTGAACCGGTTTTGGTACCTGTACCAGCTGAACTTACAGTAGTTGTAGAGCCTCCTGAAATGTATGTCGCAAGACAGCTTGAATCCAGGTGAATACCTGATACAATATTTGCTGTACCTGTGTTTTCACATATTATATTGTTACTGCCATACGTGTTGTACGTTCTATAAAACCTGATACCATAATCCGTGTAGGAGCTGATCTTATTATTAAGGATGTGAACCTGTGAACTATCTACAGGATTTGTATAACGGGTGTCTACCATTATACCGTCCATACCGCTCACAGTATGCCCGGCAAGCTTACCACTGTTGATTATTGTATTGCTGTCTATATTAATCAAGCCGGCTCCAAGTACCATAATACCTAATGCATAGGTATTGGCTATGTAATTATTATATACCGTAGCTGTAGTATAACCGCCCAGACTTATGCCATTGCCTTGAGCTGTGCTCAATTCAAAGCCACAATTGGTAACATGATTATTCCAGATACGATTAACACCATAAGAAGCACACGATAACTGGATACCGGAACGATTGGTACTATCAACAATATTGTTGTATACACTAATGTTTTCCAGACGGAGCGGCTTGGGAGCAATTATTTTACCGCTACACGTAATTGTTCTTGTAGCATTGGGGTCGGTAGATCCCAAATACATCCCTTCCTGGTTGGTCTTTACTATTCTATTATCATGAATAGAAATGAAACTAATTACCCAGTTAGGATATTGTAATGAATCTATACAGGATTGTTCTTCCTTTACCCAGAAACCATATGTTTTCTGGTGAATATCCACATTACATACTTCAATATTACGGGAGCGACCAAAAATATCAACTGCAACCCCGTTTGATGATGGGTCCTGGATATGAAAACCATATTTGTCTTTACTTCCAGTGCCTCTAACCTTAATATAAGAGCAATTTGAAAAAGCCATACCATCGGTCATTTGCACCTGTCCGCCTTCATTAATAATTACAACCGGACAACTTGCAGTTCCGTGTACGCCCTCAAGCGAAAAATATGAGTATGGATTTGCACTTGATTTAAGTACCAATGTATCACCCGGAGAATAAGAAAAGGAGCTACCGTTGATATATTTACCATTGTCTGATCCTTTGGTAATATATATCCTTTTTCCTTTGCAAGTTGTTGTCTGTGAGTACCCGTTTGAAATTGTTATTACTGATAATAAAACCGCGAATAATGATCCAGTTAAAAAGAAGGAGCCTAGTTTTTTGTTGTCTGTTGTGTGTAATCCAATTCTAAAGAATTGTTGCTTTAAGTAGTTAATTTTTTGGTTCATTTTTCATTTTTTTTGGTGGTCATGGAAAATGTTGTTACTGACTTCGAAACCTAAATCTTTTTTTCTGGTTCCGAATCCTGGAATTTAGGTCATAATCATTCCAGGTCTGTTTGGTTTTTGCTAATAGTTCTCTCCACTTAATTAATAAAAACTGAATGCTATTATGATGTTCATCCACTAACTGTAATCTGCCATACTCCTGGTAATTCTGCTTTTTTGCATTGTACCTTTCGGTTATCTCTACCCATTCTTCCTGAGGATCTACTCCTATTTTTTTATATAGTTCCCCGCCTCCAACAGGTAATGTATGCCGCATGGTAACTTTGTCAAATACAATTAGTTTGTCTTTGGGGTAATCTAATATTTTAGACCACACCGCATCTATTCCCCAACTGGAACGGTTACCAACGAATGTAGGCAGACACTGTTTCAATGAACTTGCATCAAATAATGGTGACATTACTTCTATCTGACCCACGTATCTGCAAAAGCTGTTGCGTTGCTGTTTAAACATGGGCCAACTACAAAATGAATTTTTTGTGAGTGAGGCCTGGCTGATCCAACTACCAAATGCTCGGCTAAATAAAAACATCAAATTAATCTGTCGGGTATCAATCTCTATATCATCATCGAGGAAATAGAAATATTCATATTTATCTAACCATTCAGGGTGAATACGAGTCAACAATTCATTTATCATCTGGTACTTGAACCCTTTCAGATGAAAAAAATACTCTACATCTGAATAAAGTTCAGGATTAGTGATAGTGTCATGATAAAACAACAAGCAAACATCGAATTGCTTCTCTTGTTTATGTTTTAACCAACTTTCTTTGAATAAAATGGATTTATTGCCGCAAGGTGCAATTATTATATTGCGTGTTGTCATTTTAGTCCGGACTTTACCTGGTTAATTGAATGAAATTTAGGTGCATACAAAGCAACTAAAAATTAACAAGTAATAATAACCGAAAAATTATTATTGTCCTCTATAATTTTAACCTAAAAAACAACTAAAAATTTCAATAAAATAATTATGTAAATTGTACTAAACAAGTCCTCGTCAAATATTCCCGTAAGCCCACCTAAAAATAAAATATTAATTATTACTTATAATTAAAAAATTATAATTTTTTTATTCTTTCTCTCCAACAAAAAAAGTGAAAAAAATCCGATAATAAAAAAGTTTTTGAAACCCTTTAACCTTTCATTAACACTTTAAAAATAATTAATTTCGTATTGCATAGTAAATGAATAATTTCATTGAAAAATACTATAAACATTTTTATTAAAAATATGTTAAATGACTTTTTTAGTGTAAGTTTGGGCACCTCTAACAGTAACAAATCTAATTTTTTTGCAAAAAAAATTTTCTTCATATTGGGTACGGTCTGCCTTCTTCACATTTTTGCAACGTTTCTCTTATACCATTTTCGGCCTTATTAATTTCATACTCATCATTCGCTCGCTACCGCAGGCACAGATGGGTATATGGGCATTGTTTCTTGCAGTTACCTCTATTTTTGAAGCAACAAAAAGCGGTCTGTTAAAAAATGCGCACATTAAATTTGTTAGTGGTAGCGATGATAAAAAAGAACAGGTATCTATAGCATCTTCGTCCTTTGTTATTAATAGCGCTATCAGCTTCATTTTCATTGTAATATTATTACTGTTCTCTTCTACTGTAAGCACATTGCTACATTCGGGGAAAGATCTGGCAATGATGCTCAGATGGTTTATTCCGGGGCTTATATTCATGGTCTTTTTTTCGCACCTTGAAGCAATTCAGCAATCATTTTTAGATTTTAAAGGTGTATTTGCCGGATACTTAGTGAGGCAATTATCATTTTTTATCGCCATTTTACTGCATTTTCTGCTTAAAATCCCCCTTTCTCTCCGTTCCCTAACCATTTACTACTGCATAAGCATTGCTTTGGGTAGTATAGTTTTATATTTTTTTAGCAGAAAATATATACACCATCAATTTAAGATCACTAAAGCAGGGATAAAAAAGATTTTAGGCTTTGGCTCGTATATTTTTGGCGCAAACATAATGGCCAACCTATTTTCTAACCTGGATCAACTTATGACAGGAACTTTCAGGTCCAGTACAGCAGTAGCGTATTATAATGCAGCATCTCGCATTAATGGCTTCGTAGACATTCCGTCTTATGCAGCGGCTGAGATACTTTTTCCAAAGAGCTCGCGGGCAGCTGTAGAAGAAGGACATGGAAAAGTGAGATACCTATACGAAAGGATGGTAGGCATATTGATCTCCGTGACAACACCTGCAGCACTTTTTATGATCTTATTCCCGAGCTTTGTAATAACAATTGTTGCGGGCGCAAGATACCAGGCAGCAGCCCCTATTCTACAACTATATATGTTAACCGGACTAATACGACCAATTCAAAATCAAGCTGCTAATATTTTAAACTCAATAGGCAAGCCCGGATTATGCTTTTTAATCAATGCAGTTTCATTGGGTGGTAACCTTATCATAAACTATATCTGCATCTCAAATATGGGATTTTATGGTGCTGCGATCGGCACACTTATTACCTGCATATTAGGATCTATTGCCTGGTATATAATTATGAAAAAACAAATTGGCATAAACCTTGGAAATATATTTAAATACATGATTGGTTTTTATAAAAGTGTATATTATTTTCTTACGGGTGCTTTGCTAAAATCGAAAAAAAATGAGTACACCTGAAGAAAATAAATTCCTTCCCACAAATGACCTAAGAATTGCCCATCTTATAATTACTCACAAGGATCCTGAGCAACTGGAAAAACTTATAAATGCTTTAAGCCACCCTGCGTTTGATCTTTATATACACGTTGATAAAAAGTCAGACATTAATGCATTTTCGTATCTCGCCGGTAAAAAAAACATTTCTTTTATAAAAAACAGGACCAAGATATACTGGGCGGGATATGGCACCATACAAGCCACCATTAACGGATTCAGGGAAATATTGCCAGAAAAATATGATTATATAAACGTAATATCGTCGCAAGACTTCCCTATTAAATCAGCAGAGTATATCTATCAATATCTTGCCAAGCAAAATGGTAGAGAGTATATTACCTGTGAATCTATTGATGGTGAATGGAATGTGGCGCCACGCGTAAGGAATTATCATTTTATCAACTGGAGGATACCGGGCAAATTCCGTCTTGAAAAAATAGCCAATAAAATATTGCCTAAAAGAAAATTTCCTTTTGACTATGAAATAGTAGGCCGCGCCAATTGGTTTACACTTACAAAAAACGCATCACAATACATCATTGACTTTCTGGACAAACACCCGGAAATGATAAGATATTTTAAGTACTGCTGGGGGGCAGACGAATTTATGTTCTCCACCATCCTTTATAATTCTCATTTTAAAGATCAGATCGTTGACAACCTTGTATACGTTGATTGGGTGGGAAGTAAATCAGGCCCTGGTCATCCCAAAATTCTCACATCAGAGGATTTTGAAGCTCTTAAAGCTTCGGATAAGCTTTTTGCAAGAAAGTTTGATATCAAAGCTGATGCAGTAATTTTTGACAAATTGGAGAATTGGATCGGCTCCGGCCAATATACCGATCATACAACTTAGCTATTGCACAAGATACGTTCCTGGTATTGTTGCATAAAGCTGTCGGCCCACTTATCCCAATTCAGCTTATTTTCAAACCTTGCTCTGCTTGAAAGTATTAATTGATGGTATCTTTCTTTATTAGAAAACAATTTTTTGACCATTTCTGCATAATCACAACCGCGTGCTTCGTACGGCAAGCAATACCCATTTTCATCATTGACCACGACATCAGGAACGCCTCCCGTAGCTGTGGTAATAGCAGGAACGCCGTAAGCATTAGCTTCGCAGGCAACAAGCAATGAGCAATCAGCTCTTGTTGGGAGTATTAAAAAATTGGCAAGCGAAAGTAATTCTACAAACCGCTTATGATCTTCAGGGATATTCTTATTTAAAAATGGGATCACTTCCATATATGGATGGTGAACATCAGATGGCGGTTCACATCCACACACTATCAGCTTTGCCCTGATTTTATATTTATCATGCAGGCACTTCAATGCTTCAAAAGCAATATTACCACCTTTACGTTCCCATTCTACAGCCAGATACAGCAATACAGGACAATCATTCTGTTCCTTATTAAAAATTATATTACGGCCCGGGGTTGCATCCATATTAGCCCCTAATGGCATCACAAAAAGCTTATCTCTTGATATTTTATAATCTTCCATTGCCGATTGCGCTGCCCACTGAGAAGAATAGATAGTGAGCGAGCTTTTTTGCAATGATCGTTTTTCAAGATGGTTCGCTTCCCACTTGGAGAATGAACTCATTTTGCCAAAGTTTTGCTTATAATAGGTGCTTATTAACTTGAAAGTAGTATCTGATATATATATTACCGGAAGATCAGTTTTAAAATAGCTCAATTCTGTAGATGCTGCAGGAGCACAAATACAATCGTACTGCTGGCCATTCATTTTCTTTTTCAGAGCTCTTGATGAATACCAGCTCATTAAGAGGCTGTATTTGGGTATATATTCTTTTTTAAAAAGAATACGAGTAGCCTTTGCTATCCCTCTAAATATTTTATCAATATAACGGGGTAATTCTATGGGACCTAAAAAAGAAACGTCCCCTACATTTTTTTGCAGGGTTTGGCCTATGTAATACGTAGTTCCTGACCACGACCTTTTATCCAAAGGGTCATTGACCGTTAAATAGGCTATTTTAATTCTCCTCCAGTTATCCAAATTTTTCAAAATAAAGGTTTAACAATGATTATTGTGAGTTAACATTTTTCCCAAACAGTAAAAAAGCCGCCGCTGAAATTAGCCGGAAGCATATCCGCGATCTTACAATCCAGTTTTTGCAAAGCTTTAATTCTGCGCGCAAGAAATGAAAACGGAAATACGTCCTCTACAAAATTTGCCTTGCCTATTTTGGTGATCCTGAAGTTGTGGGATTTTGATAAGTCCTTTAAATCATTCTTAGAAAAGAACTGCACGTGATCCAGGTTATCCGCGTCAGATTGTACTGTAGTACCCTGGTAGCCCATCATTTTTTTCACACCTACAATCATGCGCCATAGCAGGTTGTTTTTCTTTCTCATGCTTAACACCGGTTTGGTGACAAATCTTTCACGTGGCCCTTTACCATTAGGTACCGTAATGATTAATTTGCCATCATCGGTCAGGCTTTCACGCAGTACGCTCAATAATGAGCCGGGATCATTCAAATGTTCCAGGACTTCGCTGCAAATGATCGCATCATATCTCTGTCCGTCTGCCACCAGTTCTTCTGCACTTTTTTTCATAAAACTCACATTCTGCATGGAAGTAAGAGACTTAGCCTTTTCAATTGTCTTTTCACTAACGTCAATCCCCACTACATTAAAATTTGCCCTGCCTAAATGACGACTTATAACGCCATTGCCACATCCCACATCAAGTATGCGCATATCAGCCGACCTTACGTCGGTTAAAACGTTTGTAATAAAATCAACACGTTTCTGATCAGCTATTCTATCATACTCGTAATAAGTATTGGTATTTTTCATGCCCTTAATTTTGATTTTAGCATATCCAGATATACATTTTCTATCTGTTTTGTCATTTTTTCTATATCAAAGTTTTCAGCTACAGTTTGTCTTGCAGCTTCACCATATTGACGACGAATATTTTTATCGCCGGCCAATGCTGAGATCGCTTTCGCTAACGATTCTGTTTGTTGCGGAGAAATAAGTACCCCGTTCACTTTATTTTGTACAATTTCTTTTGATCCATCCACGTCTGAAGCTATTACGGCCTTAGACATTGCCATTGCTTCTAAAAGTCCTATAGGCAGGCCTTCCCAAAGCGAAGGAAGACAAAAGATATCGATGGCATTTAAGATATCGGGAACATCACTTCTGAATTTCTCAAACACCACACTATCAGAAATGCCTAAATCTGCAGCAAGTTGCATCGCTTCTTCCTTTAATTCCCCATCTCCTACCATCAATAACATAACGTTATCATTTTTCTCCAATACGCTTTTGAAGGCATGGATCAGAGTAAGAGGATCTTTTTGCAATGTCATCCGCGCAATGGAACCTATTACACATTTATCCTGTGGTATATTTAATTCAGCACGGATGTCCTTAAAAGAGTTTTGTGAGTTGAATACTTTTAGATTGATCCCGTTGTTAATCACCAACGATTGAAAACGGGAAATATATTTATGGCCTGTCTGCTGGTTAGACGCAGATACTGAAATATTGCGGTTTACCTTACTTGTTATCCAGCGCTCAAAGAAAATACGTACATTCTTAACAAGCCAGGATTGATCATCATGAAACGACCATCCATGTATCGTATAGATTATAGGTAGCCCCAGTGCTTTAGCGGCCCAGTAAACATTACTATTTGCACGAGTGCCATGTACATGTACAATATCTATCTCTTCACTTTCGAGCAAGCTGCGTACTTCTTTCCATTTCTTTATATCAAATGCCTTATTGGACGGAATTACGTGGTTCTGTATGTGGGTCCTATTCAGCTCGTCTATCATCTGGCCATCTGTAAACGAAAGCACTACCGGCTCAAATACTGATTTGTCCATACTTCCGACAAGATTGAGTATATGGGTTTCCCCACCTCCCACCTGACCTTGGCGGATTGCCTGTAATACTTTTATTTTACGTTGTTGTTGCATTCTTTTAATAACTTACGCTTTCTGCCATTTTTCATACCACAATTGGAAAACCAATATATTCCAAATTTTCTGGTAATTTACCTGTTGGCCTTGCAAGTAGTCCTTACATAACTTTGTTATTGGCCCTGTATTAAATAGACCTGTTTCTTTTAGCTTTTGTTCACTAAGATAATATTGCATCTTTTCCTTCAGCTCATCTTTAAACCAGATCTTTAATGGAGCAATAAATGGCATTTTTGGTCTGTCCATTAATTCTTTAGGGATATATTTATGCACTATCTTTTTAAGGATATACTTGTTTGTATTGTTGTGTATCTTGAGATGTGCAGGCAATTGTGCCACAAATTCTATTATGCGATGGTCGAGCATAGGCTCTCTTCCTTCCAATCCAACAGACATCGTAGCACGATCTACTTTTACCAGGTTGTTATCAACAAGGAAAGTTTTATAATCAATTGCCAACATTTTATTCAGGCTATCTAAATCTGTTTCAAGGGCATTACCACCGTCAAAATTTGTTTTATACTGACCATGATAAGGCTGGATAAATGAGCCTGCTTCATCTTCTGTTATATACTGGCTTATATATTTCATAGCTGATAATGAGCTTTTCTCAGCCCATATCTTCTGCATTTTCTTATACCTGGTAGAAAAATTATAACGCTTATTAAAATAAGGTATCTGCTCGGGGTCCAGGTAATCCATAACACCGCTTAAAAGTGTCTGCATGAAACCTGGAATATTGTTGGTGTACCTAATAGACTGATTAAACTTATTATACCCTGCAAAGATCTCATCTCCGCCATCGCCAGACAAACAAACCTTTACATGCTGGCGGGCAAGCTTGCTCACCAATGCTGTCGGCACAACCGAGTTGTCAGCAAAGGGCTCATCATATATTTCCGGGAGCTGATGGAAAATATCCGCAGCATCCGATGCTGTTACATACCATTCGTGATGATCAGTTCCTAAGTGTTCTGCTATTTTCTTAGCCTCTTTCGCCTCATTGAACTCTGCCTCTTTATAACCGATAGTGAATGTTTTCAACTTTTCGGTTCTACGGCTTTGTAAAATAGCAGCAACACTGGAACTGTCGTACCCACCACTTAAAAATAAACCTACCGGAACATCTGCGACCATCCGGTATTCATATGAAGAGATCAATAGTCTTTCGACCTCATTAGTCGCATCTTCTTCAGATATTGACAATCTGGGTGTATTGTAACAATCACATACATCCCAATATTTTGTTTCAAAAAATGCCCTTTGCGGTAATGATAACTTAAGGTAATGCCCGGGATTGAGCTTGAATGTTTTTTGATAAATAGTATACGGAGAGGGTACATAGCTATACTGTAGAAACAAAGAAAGACTATTAACGTCTATTTCTTTTGAAAAAGCTTTATGCTGATGCAGACTCTTGAGCTCTGAAGCAAAAAGAAATGTTGTACCATCCCAATAATAATATAATGGTTTTACTCCAGCCCTATCCCGGCAAAATGTAACCTCATTATTCTTGCTGTCGAAGATCACATAAACAAACATCCCAATAAGCTTATCCACTACTTTGTCTCCCCAGCAATGATACCCTTTTAATACAACCTCTGTATCAGTCCCTGATGAAAAAGAATATCCTTTTTTTATCAGTTCGTCCCTTACTTCTTTGAAGTTATATATTTCACCATTTAGAATGATGTTCAGGTGTTCAAACATCATTGGCTGATGGCCTTTTCTCGATAGATCCTGTATTGATAATCTTCTTTGACCCAACCCAATAAAGGCATGAGGTGCTGCAAAAAAATCGTATCCCATATCGTCAGGTCCACGATGCGTTAGCACATTGGTCATATCTTTGAGCACCTGCATGCTTGTTGTTTTGCTAAAGTCACAAAAACCGGCAATTCCGCACATGTTTAGTTATTTTTTACGTTATAATTAGATAGGTTCCACTTAATACCACCCCAAAAAGCGCGCAGATGGTCTTTTTCTCGTTGTATCAAATAGGTAAGAACATTTTTAGGAACTGTTATGAAAGTAAAGTAAAGCATGAAAATACATAGCGGCACTATTTTCACATTCCTTCTCATAAACAATATTCTATTCCGGCTCAGATAAAAAGTCTTTAAAGTACTTTTTTTCCCTACAGTTATTGATTCCTTATGGTATATCAATGATTTATTCTGATAATAGATCTTGTACCCTCTTTTCTTTATTTGTTCACACCAGTCAAACTCTTCATAGTACAGGAAATATATTTCAGGCATCAGGCCCACTTCTTCTATAACATTCACAGGCACCATCATTCCACCGCCATGTGCATAATGGGTAGTTGACAGCTTATCATATTGGCCGCAATCTTTTTTCCTGCAGCCAACCATACTGTTTTTCCCATTAAAGATGTTCACTTCTTTATATCCTGCAAATTCAATAGTTCCAGGCGCATAGTAATAATGGAATTTAGGGCTGGCAGCACCCGCATCGGGATAAGTCTCAAACACTTCCAAAAGTCCTTCAATAATGTTTGGAGTCATCACGGTGTCATTATTTACAAAAAACAGGTAATCACCTTTGGCTACTTTAATGCCCAAATTATTACCTCCTGCAAATCCCAGGTTATCGTCACTCAATACAACCTTCACATCAGGGTATGCATCTTTTAGTTTATCTGTAGGATTTTCATTAGATCCATTATCTACTACTATTACTTCAATCCGTTGGTAGGTTAGGTATGCTATCGAAAGCAATAAATCACAGGTAACGTCAACATTATTATAGTTAACTGTGATTATAGAAACCAAAGGGTTTTTATTTATCGATTTCATTTCAGTAATGAATTATTTATTTCTGTTTTGGTGTGTACGGTGTGGATAAATGTTTCATTAGCATTTTTCAGACGGAATAATGTTGCGACCATTACGCCTATTGCTTTAGGCAGCCTGTACAATGCACGCAGCAGATCCCTGTTCATTAAGTCTACCGGTAATGCTATAAAGAGGCCGATTATATATGCCATCCAGAAAGAGAGGGCAAATACTACACTTGCAGGATATGCAAAGAAGGCTATTAACACAAATAAAGGCAGTAGAACGATCAAAAATGCCCGGGGCAAAATCAGGTTGTTCAATACTGCAAGATTGAAATAACTAACATTCCCTTTAAAAAGCTGCCTGATAGCTTTTGGGAAAAATTGTTTGAGATAAATAAACTGGCTTGACAACCATCTTTTCCGTTGCTGACCAAATGCGTGTGATGAGCTTACCTTTTCGTCGAATATTAGGAGATCTTCCAGATAATTAATATTAATTCCTTTTTCTACAACTTTCAACTGTAAAACTTTATCAAAACCGCCTACTACATCTATTTCGCTTAATATTTCCTTTATCAATCGGAAATCGAATGCCATCCCGGAGCCTATTACTGAAGAAGATAAGCCCATAGCACTTGGTCCCTTTCTGAAAACATTATTATTAATTCCTTCGCTGCAAGCATCCAATATTGCAAATTGCGTATCCAGATTTTTTGCTACTCTTCTGCCTTGTATAGCTTTTGCACCATTTTCAAATGCGTTATTTAAATTCTTTAAAAAATCTTTTGACAGCATATTATCAGCATCACATATCAAAGCCACGTTATAAAATTCACTGATGCGCTTAAATGCCTCATTTAATGATTTGGCTTTTGTACTCTTTTCAAAAGACACTTCCATTACATTCAGTCGAAGCTGTTTCAGCTTTTCTATTGTTTCGTTCTGAAAAGAATCTGCTATTATATATATATCATATAATTCTGAAGGATAATCCAGGTTTAATAAATTATCCGCAGTAGGATATATAATTGTATCTTCTTTGTAAGCCGGAACCAGGATGGCTATACGTTGTGTGCATTTTTCTGTAGAATATCCACTATACTTAGCACGATAAAAAAGTTTACCGCTTAAGGACAATATGAAAACATATAATGCAGATAAACCACAATATGTGAAAAGACCCCAGAAAAGTATATATAATATGGTACTAAACATCTGCTTTCTGAATTAATTTCCGTGGGGTATTAAATAATATCTGCATGTCATATAGGAAAGAGTGCCTGTTAGCATAATCTATATCCAGGTTGATCCTTTGTTGCACTGACATATCCGGTTGGCCTCTTTTCTTTATCTGCCACAACCCGGTAATCCCCGCAGGTGCTAAAAAACGCTGTGCGGCTTCATCTATGGTTAAAGAACTGGCTTCATATAATGGAAGCGGCCTGTTTCCTACCAGCGACATATCACCAATCAGTACATTTATCAACTGAGGCAATTCATCCAGGCTTGAATTACGGAGAAAACGTCCCAATCTTGTTACACGGGGGTCTTTATTGATTTTGATAAAAACAGGTCCGTTATTTGAATCTTCAACATCATATTGATTAAGATGCTTGATTTGGTCCATCTTTTTATCGGCATCAGCTATCATCGTTCTAAACTTATAAAATTTAAAAACCTGGTATCTTTTGCCAGCACGTGGAGATGCGTATAGAACCGGTCCCTTTGAGTCCAATTTTATAGCAATTGTGATCAATAATAATATAGGGGATAACAGAATTAGAAAAATAACTGATAGTGTTATATCAACCGATCTGCCTATTATATAGTCAAGGGTCGGGCGTGGCTTTTGTGATTTGCTGAATTGATAAGGGAGCTTATCGCGAAGATTTTTATATTTTTTTAGTAAAACGACCTTATCAATCAGATCAATTACAGGCGAATTATAATATAATACATCATCTACCCCTGTAATTGCCTCAATATTTATATTATTGGTGCTTTCCTTTTCATTTTCAAGCAATATAAAGGGGATACTATTAAATTCCTTTATTGTGCTAACGTATCCTGCTAAATGCCTGATCACTCCTTCGCCTACCCTGGTATCGCAGATGATAGCTTCCGGTAACGGTCTGTTTTGCGAAAAGAATTCTATAAATAATATATTCTTTGCTTCATGTACGTTATTAACAATAATGGTAGCATAGCCATGTTTTTGTATGTTATGGCTAATTGAGAGGGCAGCCTGACCAATAAGTAAAATACGCTTGTTAGTTACATTTTGATATTTGGTTTGCCGTGGTTGCTTTACTTCATGGGTCTCCCTGGAATGTGCTATTAATGTTTCAACCATAATAAATTATTTCAGTGTTTCGGAATGATTATATAATCTATTGGATGCATCGTACTGCTCTTTGCCAAAAGTGTTTTGGTAGCTTTTGCTTAATGCTTCTTCTACAATTCCGGAAAGAGCAATAGGGTCAAATGGTTTTTTCACGATCTGCAACACAATAGATTGTTGTTTAAAAAATTCATTATCCTGGTCTGAGCCCGATAATATTATTACAGGTATTTTATTGAAGATTTTACTGGTTGACATATGTCTTACCAATTCATAACTGTTAATATTATTAACATTCATATCACAAATAATAAGATCAGGCTTTGTGTTCTGGTATAAAAAATACATTGCTTCTACACCATCAGATGCAGTAAATACTGTATGTTTCCTATTAAAAACCGCACTTAGCAGTTTTAATATTGAGTCATTGTTGTCTATTATTAATAAATTACGTTTCATAATTATAACCTGGACACTAAACTATATTAAGGTTCCATGCTATTTTCTGAAACTGGGTGAATGCTAAAGAAATACTCGTGAACGCAAAAAAGAAAAGATTAAAAAATTCAGTTTTTTTGCTCTCAGTGAAATTTCTGCACATATCTTTATGAAGTTTAATTACTTAAGAAGGGTAAAAAACCCCAGTATTTAGCACAAAAAAGAGCTCATTTTGTATCTTTTCGGCATCATAACTATCGCAAATGAAGTATTGGGAACTTATCTTTTGTATTAGTTGCTTTATAGTTTTTTATAATTATGCGGGGTACGCTGTGATCGTGTATTTGCTTAATAAGCTAAAAAAGTCATCGAAACAGCCATTAGAAGGCTTCTTCCCAACAGTTTCATTTATAGTGGCAGCATACAATGAGGAAGATATTATTGAAGAAAAAATCAATAACTCCTTTCAGCAAAACTATCCGCTTGCGAATGTTGAATTTATTTTTGTTACAGACGGCTCAACTGACAAAACTGAAGAAATTATTACTCGTTATCCGGCTATTCAATTATTGCATACCCCCGAAAGAAATGGTAAGTCTGCAGCTCTGAATCGCGCTGTGAATGCGGCAAAGAACGATATACTTATATTCAGCGACGCCAATACTCTATTAAATAAAGATGCTATAAAAAATATCACCCGGCACTATGCAGATGCAACTATCGGGGGCGTGGCAGGTGAAAAGAAGATAATATCATTGTCTGCAAACTCAGACGAAGTGGGTGCCGGAGAAGGATTATACTGGAAATATGAGTCCTTTTTAAAGAAAATAGATGCTGAATTTTACTCTGTAGTAGGAGCTGCCGGAGAGTTATTCTCTCTCAGGTCAAATCTTTATGAACCCATACCGGTCAATGTAATACTTGATGATTTTGTGATTTCCCTTAGGGTAGCCGGAAAAGGGTATCGTATTATGTACGAACCACAGGCATATGCCATGGAAACTCCTTCTTTTTCTATAAAGGATGAACAGAAAAGGAAGATACGGATAGCGGCCGGTGGCTTCCAGGCGATGGGAATGCTGGGCAATCTATTCCTTTTTTGGAAATATCCCAGATTGTCTTTTTTATATATCTCTCATCGCGTTCTCCGCTGGGCACTAAGCCCACTCTGCCTTTTACTGGCTTTTATTTCTAATTTGATCTTATTTTTTGGCTACAATAGCTATTTATTCAAAACAGTGTTCATTTTGCAGCTTATATTTTATTTTATGGCTTTTGCCGCAAAATATATGTCATCAGACAAGGCCTGGTTCAAAATATTTAAACTGGCTTATTACTTCGTTTTCATGAATATATCAGTAATACAGGGCTTCTTCAGATTTATACGTGGCAAACAAGCAGCCACATGGGAAAAAGCCAGAAGAGCAAAAGCAATTCTTGACTCCGAATAATGCTTAAAATTCTCTGTTAAGCGACATACTTATAGCTATTTTTTGTCCTTTGTCCCTTTTTTGAGGGGATATTTATATACTCTCCCGAACAAAAAATAGCTGTTTACCAACTTTCCCATAATCGTCATACCCCACATGGTAATTTTAGCTGTTGGTCACAATGAAAACAGTTACTTATTAAAATTTGCTGTATGCAAAAATTTTTGGGGTCATTTATACTATCCTCCTGCTTACTTTTAGTAAGCCTTTATTCTGGTGCCCAATCAGTACTAAATCCTGCTGATACTATCACTGAGTACAATCCTCTTACATTACCGGCGCAGCCTACTTTTGGACAAATCGGGAAATGGGTAAGAACGAAATCAATGAATTGGAATGCCACTGAGTACAAAGCATATATTTATAAAGGATGTGCTTTTCGTCTGCATTATCCCAAGTCATATAATCCTACCGCTGCTGATGGCAAAAAATACCCTCTGATCATTATGTTTCATGGTAGAGGCGAAGCAGGACCTATTACAGATAATGAAATGCAATTGACCCATGCCGGGCAGCTGACCGAGCAGCTTATTGATTCAGGCAACTGCGACTGCTATGCTATGTTTATGCAAAGTCAGGATTTATGGGGAGGCAACCAATATCAATACATCACTGAGATCATTGAATATATGGCAGCTAATAATAAGCTGGACAGATTTCGTGTATATGTGCATGGGTTGTCTGGCGGAGGCCAGGCTGCCTGGGAAATCTTATTAAATTATCCTACTTACATAGCCTGTAGCTTGCCTTTGTCAAGCAATTCTATAGGATATAAGGATACTAGCATTGTCAATGCAGTAAAATTTACTCCAATATGGAATTTTCAAGGAGGAGTTGACGGTAGCCCTGCACCGTCTACAAGCGAGCAGGTGAGAGATGCCATGGTAGCTGCCGGTGGCAATTATACTTATACAGAATATCCAAACCTGGGACATGATACCTGGGATAGTGCGTTAGCAAACCCCAATTTCTTTCCTTTCATGCTAAATACTTACATGTCTAATCCCTGGGCATTATATGGAAGAACAGCTTTTTGCCCTGGTGATACTATTAATGTAACGCTCGGCCTTGCAAGAGGGTTTGATGGTTACCAATGGCGAAAAGATAGTACAGTAATTAGCACAGCTACCACTAATACACTTCATGTTACACTACCGGGCAAATACGATGCCCGGATAAAGAAAGGGACTACCTGGTCGGACTGGTCACACACACCTATTAATATTATAATTAAAACTGCTACTATTACGCCACCCATTACTGTGGCGGGAGCAATGAGTGATGTGATCCCTGCTACGGATGGCAATAATTATGTAAACCTCCAGGTGCCAGACAATGGCTACATAAACTATTCCTGGGTAAAGACAGGGAGTAGCACAGTTATTGGCACCCAAAGAATTCTAAAAGTAACTCAACCCGGTAGTTATCAGGTGTCAGCCTTCGAAAAGTATGGTTGCTCAAGCGTTATTTCTCCTGCTTTTACAGTAGTTAGTGCCAATGGGCCTAATCCGCCCAATGCAGCGACAAATCTTGTTGCAAGAGCTTTGTCATTTACCCAAATTGAATTGGACTGGGCAAGAAATCCAAAGCCGGCATATAGTGAAACTGCTTTTGAAATTTATCGTGGCACCACTTCAGGCGGCCCTTATACTTACGTAGGACAAGTACCAGCGGACACAATCACTTATATTGACAATAGTCTGACTCCTAATGTAAAATACTATTACAAAATCAGGGCTATAGATACTACAGCAGCTTCACCAGCGTCTAACGAAGCAAATGCTACTACACAATCCGATAAAACCCCTCCTACCACACCTGATAGCTTAACAATACCAACGACTAACAGAAACTCAATTACGCTCACATGGCATGCTTCTACCGATAATGTTGGTGTGTATGCTTATGATATATATATCAATGGCACTAAAAGTTATACCACTCCCAATACTACATTCATTGTTAGCGGCTTGCAGTCTTTTAAACAATATTCTTTCTATGTAAAAGCAAGAGATGTTAGCGGCAATGTTTCGCAACCAAGCAATCAGGCTTGCGGGACTACTATTTTACAGGGATTTCACTATAAATATTATGAGTTTAACTGGACTGCAGTACCAAACTTCAATTTGTATACACCGGTAAAACAAGGTTATAGTACATTTCCGGATCTTTCTGTAAAAAACAAGGCTACCAACTTTGGAATGCTTTGGCAAGGCTACATAATAATACCCGTTGACGGTACATATAAATTCGAGACAAATTCAGATGATGGAAGCAAGTTATGGATAGGGAGTCAATACAACCCAACGGCTACTCCACTTGTAAATAATGACGGAACGCATGGTCCGCTTTATGCAGCGGGAACAATTACACTTAAAGCGGGAGTTTACCCTATCTCAATTGGCTATTTTCAATACCTAGTTTCATCTTCTATCACATTATACTGGTCATGTAAAAACCTATTTGGAGATACCGTGCTGCGTCAAATAGGCAATCAATATTTCAACGACAGCTATACCCCGGCAGGAACTCCGCCAGCAATGCCTACAAATGTTTCTGCTGTCGCTACGTCTTATAACAAGGTTAGCTTGTCCTGGAAAGATAATAGTACAAATGAAACAGGGTTTGAAATTTATAGAGCGACAAATCCAGCAGGAGAATTCACTATTGTGAATACAACTCCAGCAGGTACAACTTCTTTTGTAGACTCCACAGCAGCAGCTTCTACCACATATTATTATAGAATACAAGCTGTAAACAATTATGGCGGGTCTGGTTATGATCCTTTATCTGCGGGGCAGTTAAGCTATTCTTATTATGAAGGAACAGGCTGGACCGCAATTCCAAACTTAGATTCGCTTACCCCGATCAAAACCGGTTTCGTAAACAATATTAATAACACAACTTTAGCTGCTAACAGGAATAAAACAGTAAACTTCGCTTTCAAGTTTGCAGGTATTATAAATATCCCAACTACCGGTAGCTACACTTTCCTAACCAACTCTTATGATGGTAGTATGCTATATATCAACGGGCTTGCAAGCAGCAACCTCGTTGTGAATAATGATGGTAAACATACTGGTCTTCAAAAATCAGGTGTTATTACATTAGCTAAAGGTTCATATCCATTTTACGTAAAGTACTTTAATGCATCAGGCATTACTGGAATTATTCTTACTTACAAAGGACCAAGCATAGCTACACAGGTTATCCCTGACTCTGTTTTTATCAACAAACAATCTTCTACAACAACATTTGCGCTGCCAGCAAAACCAGCAGTGCCAACCAGCTTTACAGCTGCTTCGATCTCTCCATATGCAAATACTTTGAGCTGGAGTAGTGTTACTGGCGCAACAAGTTTTCAGATTTACAGATCAATAGGTGATACTACCAAATTTAAATATCTGTCAACCTTGTCTGGATCTGCAACTACTTATACTGATTCTTCATTGTTTGGCAATATCAATTATTATTATAAAATTAACAGTACAGGGGTTGGGGGCACTTCAGCCTTCTCTGTTATTGACTCTGCCCGTACCAAGGATAATCCTCCCGTTATTGTAAAAGTTCCTGTGCGCCTTAATGCACGTTATAGCACTACCACTACTATACCATTCAGCGCTACTGATGCTGACGGAGACTCATTGGTATTTACTATACAGAACATGCCGTCGTCATTTGGCACTTTCACCAGTAATGGTAATCAAACTGCAACTCTAACATTAAATCCTACCTCTAATATGCAGGGATATTATAACAATGTAAAAGTTATAGTGAGCGATAATAATGGCGGAACCGATTCTACAACATTTAATCTAGTTGTCAACAACCACATAAATCCTACATTAGATAGCATACCTAATTATACATTAAATGAAAATGATACTCTAAGCATTCCTCTTATCGCATTTGAAACAAGCTCTACAGATAGTATAAGCTGGACAATCACCAACTTACCTAATAGCAATACAATAACTCCTGTTTCAAATGGTGTCAACACCTTATTCCTACATCCAACTTATGCAGCCGCTGGCGTATATAACGCTCAGGTAAGTATTAGCGATACTGATGGAGGATATGCCACACAACAATTTACTATTACTGTCAATTATAAGAATCCTAATATAAATGTGTATGCAAGGTTTGAGGATTTAGATAATATAGGTGCACCATGGAATAATATAACAAGCACCACAAGCACTAATTTTAAAGATGCTAACGGCAACTCAACAAGCATAGGTTTTTCATTACCTTCCAGTTGGTATGCCACTTGGCATGAAGGCCCTACTACAGGCAATAATTCGGGTATTTATCCTGATGCTGTATTAAAAGATTATTTCTACTTCGGAATTTTCGGTGGACCAAACTCCATTACTGCAAAAGTAACAGGGCTTGATACTTCAAGATCGTACAATCTCACTTTGTATGCGGGTAGCGCATGGAGTGGTGCGGCCAATAATGGAACCACTTCATTTACTGTTAATTCGCAAACTGACTCACTAAATGTTCAGAATAATACTCAAA
>DATNFP010000020.1:0-29320 GCA_035606335.1 Flavipsychrobacter sp.
GCTGCAGGGCAACCATGTGGAGCGCTGTGGTGCCGTTCAGGGCATTTTCGGGATTTACTTTGAGTGCTTTGCAGATCATTGATTTCCGGGAAAGGCCGGCTAATATGGGACGGCCCAATGTCCTGAATGTGTGTAGGGAGCGTAATAGCTGAAAATTGTGCTCTACTGTTTTCCCGAAACCAAAACCGGGGTCTATCACTATATCTGTGATGCCAGCCTGTGTGCATTGGTCGCATACCAGGCGCAGATAATCTTTTACTTCTGTCACTGCATCGCCATATTGAGGGTTTTGCTGCATAGTTTCGGGTATGCCCTGCATGTGCATTGCGATATAGGGGACTTTTAGTGAAGCAACGGTTTGCAGCATATTGTTATCGAACCTGCCGCTGCTGACATCGTTAATAATAGACACTCCTACGGCAACTGCTTCTTTGGCTACTGCACTATTGTATGTATCGATCGATAACCAAACATCGGGGAAATGATCATGGATCCCTTTGATGACAGGAATGATATGTTTTAACTCCGCATCTGGTGTTATCAATGGCGAGCCAGGCTTTGTAGAAGCCCCGCCGATATCTAATATCGTGGCTCCATCTTTTACCATCTTTTCGGCAGTTTGCAATAATCCTTTTAGATCGCTATCCCGGCCTTTATTGTAAAAGCTATCGGGAGTGGCATTGAGAATACCCATTACTATGGGACGAGATAAGTCCAATAGTTTTCCATGACTTTGCAGCATGGTTTGTATGGGTAAAAGCGTATTTTTGGAATTCATCGTTACAAATAAAATGCAAGAACGTTTAAGTAGTATGTCGCCACAGATGAAACATACGTTGCAGCAATATCGCCAGGTAGTATCACAATGCAAGGATCTATACGTAAAGAAAGCAAAGGATTACGGTACATCGTGGCGGGTGCTGCGCCCTATATCCATCGTAGACCAAATTTACATCAAAGCATGGCGCATACGCCAAATACAGGAAAACGGAGAGCAAAAAATAGCAGATAGTATAGAGAGCGAATTTGTAGGCATAGTAAACTATGGGATAATAGCGTTGATACAAGAAGGGATTCCGGGAGATGCGCCTACGGAACTGAGCGCTGAGGATGCAAAAGAGCTGTATGAAGAGAAAGCTAATGATGTGGAAGAACTGATGCAGCAAAAGAACCATGATTATGGAGAAGCATGGAGGGATATGTCGCAGCAATCGTTTGTGGACCTGATATTGGTGAAATTATTACGCATTAAGCAAATACTAACCAATGACGGTAAGACGTTAGTATCGGAAGGAATAGATGCTAATTTTACAGACATTGTGAATTATGCTATATTCGCTTTGATAAAGATGAATGAATAAGAGCTGAGATATTTTCGTAATAATAGGATTGCTAACCCTTAAAACATTAGACCTAAAATAAATTATTATGAGACCAAGCCCAATCGTAATGGCGGCATTAGCCTTGGTAATCCTATTTTCATCAAGCTGCAAAAAGAGTTCAAATAACACACCTGCGAATAAGTCTGGCACCCCAACGGGTACAAGCTGGAGCTGGACAGGCACGGCACCATTAAGCGCAGAAATAGATGGCGTACCGTACCAGGCGACTATTACAGGCCCAGCATGGGGCTTGACATTGCCAGCATTCACTGCGAGTAACAGTTCAGATACATCCTTCGATGTGCTTTTTTCAACAATACCAACTGCAAATACAGTATATAGTTATAATGGATCTGATTCATCTGTCAGCGTAAATCTTTTAGTACAATCAGCTACATCAACATCTTCATTTATAATAACTCCTGGTGGTCGGATAAAAGTGATCGCTATTACAGATACGACGATAGAAGGCCAATTCTATGGCACATTTTCAGACATAAACGGTTCTGGAGCTACTCACACGATAACACATGGTTATTTTAAAGTGCCGAGATATTAGTATCGAAAGGGTAGTGACTATTTCCTGATATTTCGTTGTAATGCGTGGCTCTTATTTAGTGAGACTCTTCACTTCACGGCTTGCGCACAAAGGCCGGGTGTTCCGTTCAGAGTGACAATTATTAATTAGAATGCTTAATAATTCGTTACAAGTAGAATGCTTAATAATTCGTTACAAGAATTTATATACAAAGAGGAATGCCAATTTTTTTGCGATATTTATTTAAAATTTCAAAACTCTAATTTTTCGGCATGAAATACTTTCTCTGGTTTATCAGGATCGTAGTAGGTGTGTTATTTATCTTTTCGGGTCTTGTGAAGGCAAATGACCCGCTGGGGCTTACCTACAAAATGAATGAGTTTTTTGAGGCTCTGCATATAATGTTCATGACGCCTTTCTCATTTGCTTTTTCCATTTTCATGATCGCATTTGAAATAACCGTTGGTGTGGCTGTATTGTTGGGATGGGGTTTCAGAGTGTTTTCTATTTTGCTTTTATTGCTTAATATATTCTTCACTTTTCTTACAGGGTATGCGCTTTTTACAGGCAAAGTGAAAGAATGCGGTTGTTTTGGCGAATGTATTAAAATATCAAGCACCGATACTTTTTATAAGGATGTAGCTTTACTGATACTGAGTGTGGTGTTGGTAGCTTACCGAGGAAGAATAAAACCATTGTTTGCAAGGTATACAGGTACGGCATTGATGATATTAACCGTAGTGCTTGCTTTCGGGATACAATGGTGGGCACTGGAACATTTGCCCTTTGTGGATTGTCTTTCATACAGAGCAGGCAGTAACTTATGGCAGAAAATGCAGGTTCCACCGGGCGCTGTACCTGATAAATATGAGTCTGTACTTATCTATGAAAAGAATGGACAGAAAAAAGAATTTACCACGGATAATTATCCATGGCAGGATACTACCTGGAAATTTGTGGACAGAAAAGATAAGCTAGTACAAAAGGGAAATGCAGAGCCTGAAATAAAAGATTTTGTAATAACAGATTATGATGGCAACGACCATACACAGGAGATACTAACCATGAAGGGATATGTGCTCCTGCTTTTTGTAAAAGATGCCACCGATGCCCGTGAAGATAATATGGACAGGATACATTCGCTGGCAATGCAGGCTGAAAAATTGAATATTCCATTTTATGTATTGTGCTCATCGGGCAAACCTGATGCAATGGCTTTTCAACAGAAATGGAAGCTGAATGATATACCTTTCTACGAACTTGACGGGACAGTGAGCAAAACAGCAATGCGCTCTAATCCCGGGCTAATGCTGCTGGACAATGGCACAGTGCAGCATAAGTGGAGCTTCAGGGATTATCCTGAAAGCCTGACCATTAATAACGGACAACTGATCTATAAGTAGTGCTGCGATTCCTGGCACGGCGGATACGATATAGCCTGCTGGTATTGCTGGGCGTTGTAACCGTGGTTTTTTTCCTGTTCAATGTATTGCCAAGTGACCCGGCGAGGCTTACGATGGGACAACGCAGTGATCTGACATCGATAGAAAACGTAAAGAAAGAGCTGAATCTTGACAAGCCACTAATAACAAGATACTTTCTTTATATAGATGATATTTCCCCAATAGGCATACATGGGAAAGATGCAGCAACGCAACATAAATACCATTACGCCAAATTATTTTCTGTACCTGGTAATAAATGTATCGCAATAAAATGGCCCTACCTGGGCAGGTCGTACCGGACCAAAAGGGAAGTGAGCGCAGTATTAGGAGAGGCATTGCCCAACACCCTGGTATTGGCATTAGCTGCAATGACCATTGCAACCATTGCCGGAATATTATTGGGTATCCTGGCGGCACTAAAGAAGGATACCTGGCTGGACACATCGGCCGTAGCTGCCAGCGTAACCGGAATATCGATGCCTTCTTTTTTTGCAGGGTTATTAATTGCTTACCTATTTGGCTATTTACTGCACAATGTAACGGGACTGAACATGACCGGCAGCCTTTGGGAGTATGACCCGTTTACCGGTAAGCACCTGGTATTGAAAAATTTAATATTACCGGCCATAGCGCTTGGAGTAAGACCAATGGCTATCATTACCCAACTTACACGTAGTGCATTATTAGATGTATTATCGCAGGATTATATACGAACTGCTTATTCCAAAGGGCTATCTAAAACAAAGGTCGTTTTCAGGCATGCCTTACCTAATGCTCTCAACCCGGTGGTAACTACCATATCCGGGTGGCTGGCAGAATTATTAGCCGGCGCATTTTTTGTGGAATATATCTTTGGCTGGAAGGGAGTGGGCAAGATAACGGTGGACGCACTTGATAAATTTGACTTTCCAATAGTGATGGGCTCTGTGCTACTTACCGCATTCATATTCATCATAATCAACCTATTAACGGACATGGTATACGGATGGCTTGATCCAAGAGTCCGTTTCTATTAAAAAATATTTATTACTTCAAGGTTAAGAAATTATTAACTTTCTAAAGCGAAAGGAATAATACAGCCCGTGGCTATATTTTTGCCGCACGTTAAGCAATTATTATTTTCTTATTAAATTATTGTTATGTCGTTTGGCTCTATTGTAAAACTTTTCCTGCCTAAAGACCGTGTTTTTTACGGATTATTTGAAGAAGTATCGAATGTGCTGATAGAAATGGGCGAAATATTTATGAAAGTGACAAAGGAAAAAGACGATGAAGCGCGAAGAAAATTATTGAAGAGCCTGGAAGACCTGGAGCATAAGAATGATGAAATAACCCACAGGATATTTATAGAGCTTGGGCAAAACTTTATCACACCGTTTGACCGTGAAGATATTCACTTCCTTACCACATCTCTCGACGATATAGCAGATTATATATGGGGAGCGGCAAAGCGTATGCTGAACTATAATATGGACGGAATAGATGATACCACACACGCGTTTGCTGATAATATAATGAGATCTGTAAAGGCGCTGCACATAGCGGTATATGAACTGCGAAATATGAAGGACCTGCGCAAAATAACGGATGCATGTGTGTTAATTAATAGCCTGGAAAATGAAGGGGATGACCTGCTGGATATGGCTATGGTAAAATTATTCTCCTCAGCGATAAGTCCTGTAGAAATCATTAAGCGGAAAGACCTGTACCAAATGCTGGAAACGGTGACAGATAAGTGCGAAGACGCAGCAAACGTTATTGAATCCATCATTATAAAATACGCATAACAGCCAGCAAACATGTCTACAGCCTTAATTGTTATTATAGCACTGGCACTCATATTTGATTTCATTAACGGTTTTCATGACTCGGCTAATTCCATAGCTACAGTAGTATCGACAAAAGTATTAACCCCATTACAGGCAGTATTATGGGCAGCGTTATTCAATTTTGCCGCTTTTTTCATTTTTAAAGATCATGGAGTAGCAAATACAATATCTAAGACCGTGAAGGCGGATTTTATTACGATGCCGGTTATTATCGCCGGTCTGTTAGCCTCGATAGGATGGAATTTATTTACATGGTGGTTTGGCATACCTTCCAGCTCATCGCATACCCTGATAGGAGGGTTTGCCGGGGCGGCGATAGCACATGCGGGATTTCATTCCATCAATCCGGATCCGATAATTAAAACTGTAAGCTTTATCGTTTTGGCCCCGCTGGTAGGTATGCTAATGGCATTTATTATTTCGATCTGGTTCATTAATTCATTTAAGAAAGGAGCATTGCCTAAAATAATATCGCTACTGATAATAGTTGGGGTAATCATTTTCTTATCGCAGGTATTGGAAACAAACCAAACCAATTTAAAAGTGCACACCAGCAGCCATTTGTGGAACGTAATTGTAGATACGAAGAATTTTAAGTGGATACTGCTTGGACTTATATTAGTAATAATGAGTGTATTTACACTTTTCCTAAGTAGCCTGAATTATTCGAGGTCTGCCGCGTGGTTCAAAAGATTGCAGTTGGTATCGTCTGCTGCATTTAGCATAGGGCACGGCGGTAATGATGCACAAAAAGTAATGGGAATCATTACTGCAGCTTTGATAGCGGGTGGGAGCATCCCTTCATTTGATAAAATGCCTATTTGGGTTCCTTTATGCTGCTATACAGCGATGGGGTTAGGAACGATGAGCGGTGGCTGGAGGATTATAAAAACGATGGGTACGCGTATAACGAAAGTTACCCCATTTGAAGGAGTTGCTGCTGAAACCGCAGGAGCGATAACATTGTTTTTTACAGAAAATCTAAAGATACCTGTAAGCACTACGCATACCATTACGGGATCTATCATAGGTGTGGGAGCAACCAAACGATTGTCGGCGGTGAGATGGGGTGTTACTATTAACCTGCTATGGGCATGGATACTAACCATACCAGTGAGCGCGCTTCTGGCAGCCGGAGTATACGCTGTGTTTAAACTATTTATTTAGTCCGTTTAACATATATTTAATCAAATTAGTTACTATATAAGCAGCTTTTTCGGTATTTTTGGAGATTGCCTTTTTTGAACTGTGCATTAATTCATGTCGTTACCACCGCTGCTAAAGCATGTTTATAACTATGGCACCGAAGAGGTAGTACGTCGCGGGAAAAAAATATTCCTCACTTCTGGTGTCCAATTACTTGACGTAGATCATTTGCTGGAGCAAGTGCGTTTTCGTGTACGTAATGATCTGTATCAAAATTATTATACTGTAACTGTCTCAAAGTTTTTGCAACCCAAGCAGGTATCTGTAAGATGCCAGTGCCCATACAACCTGGGTGACATATGCAGGCATGAGGTAGCGGCGCTATTTCAACTGAATGATATATTACAAAGTGGCTTTTTTGAAAATACCGATATTACTTATGATCAAAAACATACTGTAGTGCGTATGCGCCAGGTGAGCCTGCAAATGCTGAGCATTTTCGGATCGCCTGAGATAATGGAGAAGGCACATGAGTGGGCCACTGAAAAAAAAGCTATCATTACTACCAACAGGAATGATACCATAGAAGCGGAAGTGCCCGATAATGATGAGACCTATAAAGTAGTAATAAAACAAAACGAAGAAAGATATTTTGATACATCGTGCGGATGTAATGAAAAGGATCATCCGCTGTGTGTGCATAAAGCAACTTTGTTCCTTCAAATACTTAATACATTCGGTCCACAGTATTTCCAAACGATGCAGGACTGGAGTGAGCAAAAAAATAAACTGCTCCGACAGTATGGCTATAACCTGAATGACGATCTGACCAATAAGTTCACATTTACCTATGAAAATGGAAAGCCATTCTTAAGGGTACTGGACCCGACAATTAAAAAGGTAGCTGCTTCTGAAAACCTGCAAACAGAGCGGGTAGATACAGAAGTAATGGAAGATGAAAAAAGGCTTGGGATAGTGATAGACTCGACAGTGAGGTGGTACCCATTTGTAAATGTAGTGCTGGTATCGGGCACGACTGATGAGGAAGAAAAGAAATTTATTAATGGTATAGATAAACTGGAGCTGCAGCAATATGTTAATACTAATAAATACAGAGAAGAGGAAAGAGAGCTGATACCCATTATAAGAAAATTTACTCCTGAAGAGATATTAAAATATTTAAGAAAAAATTTACCATTCGGGGATTTCCTGGATGATTATGCGCAGGCATTAAAAGACAAACCTGCTGATGATATAAAGGAACAAGTATGGGAATACCTGCTACCTAAATACCAGAAATTATTTGAACGTTTCAGATCACATCCGCTTTGCTTTTTGCATGACCAGAAAAAAAGCCTTAGCTCTACTTCACTTCAACCAATAGAATTTGCGGATAAGGTAGTGCACCCACAACTGAATGTGGTAAAAGATGATGATGAATATGTTGTAAACCTGGCATGGGGTATTAATGGCAGAAGCATTACTCACAAAGAAGTGCGAATGCTGAATGTGGGCTTACTACTATATGAATATAGTCTGTATTGTATCGGCAATATACCGGAGACATTGATCGTAGAGCGGTTTATGCCAGACGGACAGATGCGGGTAAGCACCGAGGAATGGCCGATATTCCTGGAGCAGCAGTTAATGGAATGGAGCCATACGTTGCATGTGAGCTTTACTGAAGATCTTGTGGAGCATGTAGATAAGGTGAAGCCAACCTACAATCTGTACCTGCAGGAGCGGGAGCAAATGCTGATTCTAAAACCTGCATTTTCATATAATGGAGTGGAAGTGAGATGGGGATTTTTTGGAGATGTGATACAGCCTCATAATGGTGTAGTGAAGATAGTACAGCGCAATGAAGCCGCAGAGCAACAATTTATACAAATGCTACGTACGCTGCATAGCGATATGCAGCAAAATATGAAGGACAACTTCTTCTATTTGCCAGGGAATGTAGTGCTTGCCAACAATTGGTTCTTCCGCTTCACTGATATAATGAGAGAATGGAAAGTGGAGCTATATGGTTTTGAAGGGTTGAAAAACCTCAGGATCAGCACTTATAAGCCGGAAACAAAAGTGCATGTGAGCAGTGGTGTGGACTGGTTTGATGCATCTGTAGAGATTGCATTTGGTGAGCAGTCAGTATCCATTTCAGAAGTGAAAAGAGCTTTGGCGCAAAGATTGAATTTTGTAAGGCTGGATGATGGCTCTATAGGATTATTGCCAGAAGAATGGCTGAAAAAATACGCACTGCTTCTGAAAGTAGGTGAAAGTAAAGGTGATAAGCTAAGACTGAAAAAATTTCATTTCAGCGTATTGGATGAATTGCTTGCAGAAGTAGATGAAGAAACACTGCAGCAGGAACTGGAAGAAAAGAAAGAAAGGCTTACTAATATAATTTCAAATGATTTTAGCAATATAAATCCTCCGGAACAATTGCGGGCGCAGTTGCGACCCTACCAGCTTACCGGTTTCCAATGGCTGATATTTCTTAAAGAGGCAGGCTGGGGCGGCATACTTGCTGATGATATGGGGCTTGGTAAAACAGTGCAAACGCTGGCATTTTTCCAGCATTATAAAAATAATGCTGCAAAGGCAAAATTTTTAGTAGTGTGTCCGACAACGCTGATGTATAACTGGGAAAATGAAGTAAAAAAATTCACGCCGGAGCTGAAACATTTTATACATCATGGGCCAAAGAGAAGCACACGTTCAAGTGCTTTTGAGGATTATGATATAATTATCACTACTTATGGCACGATGAGAAGTGACGTCAAAATGTTTAAAGAGATAACCTTTGACTATGTAGTGCTTGATGAATCACAGTCTATAAAAAATCCGCAATCACAGGTGGCTAAAGCGTCCTTATTGCTTAATGCTAAAAACAGACTTGCGCTTAGCGGTACCCCGGTGCAAAACAATACATTTGACCTATATGCGCAAATGAATTTTCTAAACCCTGGTATGCTGGGGAGCAGGGAATTTTTTATGAATGAATTTGCGACTCCTATAGATAAATTCCAGGAAGATGAAGTGAAGCAGCAATTGCGTAAGCTAACTTATCCCTTTTTGTTGAGGCGCACCAAAGAGCAGGTTGCCAAAGATCTGCCTGAAAAGACAGAGACAATTTTGTTTTGCGAAATGGGTAATGAACAGCGCAGAGTGTACGAAGCATATAGAAATGCTTACAGATCGCAGATATTGGGTATGATAGACGAGCGCGGAATAGAACGCTCTACGATGCATATACTACAAGGGCTTACCAAACTTCGCCAGATATGTGATTCACCAGCGATACTGAATGAAGAAGAAAAATTCCCAAATCATTCTATTAAACTGGATGAACTGATGAGGGAACTGATGGAAAATATAGGAAACCATAAAGCTCTTGTGTTCTCACAATTTCTTGGAATGCTTGCCCTGATAAAACATGAATTGGAGAAAAACGATATCCCTTATACCTATTTTGATGGCAGCACTACATCTATAGAACGTGAGCGGGCCATACAGGAATTCCAGAACAATGATGATTGCCGTGTATTTCTTATTTCCTTAAAAGCGGGTGGTATAGGGCTGAACCTTACGGCTGCGGATTATGTTTATATCGTTGATCCCTGGTGGAATCCGGCCGTGGAACAACAAGCGATAGACCGTACGCATCGTATAGGCCAGACCAAAAATATTTTTGCTTACCGCCTTATCTGCAAAGACACGATAGAAGAGAAAATGCTGCAACTGCAGGAGCGTAAAAGAGCATTGGCAAGCGAGCTGGTTTCTGATGATAATGCGTTCCTTAAGAGATTAACGAGAGAAGATATTGCATTCCTGTTCAGCTAAATAAAAAAACCGCATAATTGAATATTATGCGGCTGTGAAAATTACGTTCTAATTTATTTAGTTGCCAGATTCCAATTCTTAAATACTGCACAAGATTGGTAAGCCGGATCTATCTTTAAATAGTAGGAAGGTAGTTTTTCTTCTATCCATTCCTCAAGTTTCTGCATTTGTTTTTGTTGCAGGGCAAGCTCTTCGAGCTTACTGTAATCGTCGTTAAGATTTGCTTTGTGTGGTTTTGTCCGGCTCTTCAGATATACTATGCGGCAAGACTTTTCGTTCTGCTCGTTAAGAAAGATCTGTGGTTGTGAATAGCCGCCGGGTTTTAAACTGTCAATAGTTAAAACCATGGAAGGGTCGAGCTTACTAATTTCTATATCTGAGCTGCCTGTTTGGGGGTCGGTGACCATACCGCCGGTAAGCTTTGCAGCATCATCAGTAGAATATTTTCCTACAGCCTGAGGAAAATCAATTTTCCCCGAAATCAAATCAGCGCGAACAGTATCGAGCTTTCCCAAAGCAGCTTTAAAGTCTTCGGAAGTTCTTTCAGGGCGAATCAATATATGACGTATATCGGCTTCGTCGCCCTTACGCTGTATCATTTGAATGATATGATATCCGAATTTTGTTTTTATAATCTGAGATACTTCCCCATTTTGCAATTTGAAGGCTGTATTAACAAAGGTGGGATCCATCCCGCTGTTAGTGCGGCTCACATCGTTGTACCTGCCGCCGTTATCGCGGCTACCAGGATCGTCGCTATAGATACCAGCCATTGTTTCAAAACTTTTGCCGCCTTCTACTATCTCCTTACGAATACCTTCCAGCTTTTTTCGTGCATAGTCATCCATTTCCTGGCTAACCGGAGGATCTATAACTACCTGTCCAATTTCGATAGTTGCAGGAAGGAAAGGCATGCTATCTGCATTTTTATTATAAAATATTCTTACCTCGGCAGGTGTTATTTTTACATTCTGCAATATCTGGGCGCGCATTTTCTGAACAATCAGTTGTTCTTTTACCGCTTCCCTGTTTTCATCTTTTATCTGGTATATCGTTTTCCCAACGGCTTGCTCCATTTTTTCTTTAGAGCCATACACTGATATAAAATACCGAAGCTTTTTTTCCAATTCGGTTTCGGCTTCGTCGTCAGTAACAATTACGCTATCTCTCTCGGCCTGCTCAACAAGCAGCTTTTGCAAAATCATATTTTGCAATAACTGGCATTTCATGTTGTCATTGAAATTCGGGTCATTTTTTTTAAGCTCCATTGCCTGCATATCTAATTCAGATTGAAGGACAATTTTGTCTTTCCCTACAATGGCTACAATTTTATCAGCACTTTCTGTCTGGGCATAAAGAGACATTGATGCCAATAACATACCGGCCAGCAAGCCACTTTTTAACATTCCGGACAGAGAAAAAACCCGATTATAAAATTTCATGAGATTTCGCAAAATATTGAAGAAGGCAAAAATAGCTTATTTGCAGGGCTTTATATACAGGGGTAACTATTTTAACGTTTATATTACTCTTTTTTCTTCTTCGGTTTTATAAAAATATCTTCTACTTTTTTGTCATTATAAAAATCTTCAGGTACAGGTTTAAAAGGATGCTGAGCTTTCCATGCTTCGAATTGGGTCATTGCGCCCTCATGGAATTTGTTCCAGGCTGTATATTCCTGCTCATTTTGAGCTTTTGCAAATAACCATTCATTATATATATCGAAAAAGCCATTGCGTACCATATCGTCTTCATAAGTAAATAATGTAAATGGATAGCGCGCAGCATATTGTGCAAACCAATCCATCATGAAGCGGGTACGCAGCATAGTAAGATTTTCCGTATTGATACCATCGCTTACGATCGGGGATAGCTTGAGCAACGTATTTTTAACAGCCTCTTCGAAAGTACTGGCATCATCAAGACTTTTTACCTCGCCGAATTTGGGTACATTATCGGTGGAGACATTATAAAACAGTTTAGTGTAAGCATCTACCAGCATCTTGCGCATTTCATTACTACGTGGTGTTTGCTGTTCGATGTTCACGAATATCTCGCCATATATTATAGCCCACACAATCTTGTTAGTATTTATATAAGTGCGCGCAGCTTCATAATAATTTACATGATAACCCGGATCGTTCTCAATACCATCAAGCCATGTTTGCAGTGCATAGACCTCTTCATTATCATCGTCGTAAATCTTGCCTAAATCGTGATACAGGATACCTGAATGTGGAAAACGCTCAATGCCTCGCTGGAGTATGCTCTTAGCTTTTTTGGTTTCATTAGCAGCTTTAAGACATGAGGCCATTACCTGATAGGTCTGGTCGTCGGCTTCCTTACTTTTTAAGATAGGTTCTAAAGTAGCCTGTGCATCTTTGTAATTCCCGGACAAATAATAAGCCTTGCCGAGATCGCGGTACAATACCAGTTTATCCGGTGCAAGCTGAATAGCATGCTGATAAGTAATGATGGCCTGCTGAAGATATCCTTTGGAAAGAAAATCGCGCGCCTGGTCGTACATGTCTTTAACTTCGGGCGTCGGCCAATCGGTTTGAGCTTTTACCTGGAAAGAGGCAAGCAACATCAGCCCTAATGTGACTACCTGTTTGAGCTTCTTACTCATAATCGGGCAGCAAAATACCATAAAAGTATTTACAAACCTGCTATTGGCCTGAATTTGATGCTTAAGATATATTTCTGTTTAACATTTTTTTAATGTAAGAGATAAGAATTGGGGAATAAATTTATTGTGAAAAGTAGCATTCACCCATACATTCAGTAATTTAACGCTATAGCATATGATAAAAAAGATAGGTATAATGACATCAGGAGGGGATAGCCCCGGAATGAATGCGGCAATAAGGGCAGTCGTGCGAACTGCTGTATATAACAAGTTGGAAGTATATGGCATACGTCGCGGCTACCAGGGGATGATAGAAGGCGATATATACAAGATGCAGACTACGGATGTTGCCAATATTATACAAAGAGGGGGCACTATATTAAAGACCGCGCGCAGCCGGGAGTTTTTGACGAAAGAAGGAATGCAGAAAGCACATAACCAGATACAGCAGCATGGCATAGAGGCATTGGTGCTAATAGGTGGCGATGGTACTTTTAGAGGAGCAGTGGAATTTTTTGAAAATTTCACCATACCCGCGGTCGGCTTGCCCGGCACAATAGATAAAGATCTAGCAGGAACTGATTTTACTATTGGATTTGATACAGCGGTAAACACTGCAGTAGAGGCAATAGATAAAATAAGGGATACCGCAGAAGCGCATGACAGGCTTTTCATCATAGAAGTGATGGGAAGGGATGCGGGGTATATAGCACTGCATAGTGGTATAGCCTGTGGCGCCGAGGATATATTAATACCGGAACTGGCAACACATATAGATGAGGTGCTAAACAGGATAGACCAGGATGAACGCAGGAAAAAAACTGTGCATATACTTGTAGTAGCGGAAGGAGAAGACTTTGGCGGCGCAAAAGAGGTATATACTGTTGTGAAAGAACGGTTCCCTATGCTGGATATACGCACAGCGGTACTTGGCCATATACAGCGGGGAGGAAGCCCAAGCTGTTCGGATAGGGTGCTGGCCAGCAGGCTTGGTTACGCATCTGTAAATGCTTTGATAGCCGGGCGCACGCAGGTGATGCTCGGGATCATAAACGGAGCGATAGCATATACTCCTTTTGAAAATGCAATAAAGCAGAACAGCGTAATGAGCAAGGATATGCTTGAGATGATAAGGGTATTGGCTATATAACCTTAAAATTGCATCAACCGCCCATAAGCGACAAATATGCAAACCAGCAGGATGATAATATTCTGCATCACACATTTAGGCTCATGCCTTTTATAATGAATTTTGGCTGCAAGTATCATAATGATAGCAAAGCAAATTGCAGCTATTGATGTTAGGATGGAAGCAATATTTAAAAGCCAGGGTAAGATCAATCCGATCGCTCCTAATATTTCAAGGGCGCCAATAGTACGAACTAAGATCAGGGGAATATCTGCTACTCCTGTTTGGCCAATGCTTACCAGTTTCTGCTTAGTTTGAGATGATTTCATGATACCGGAATACAGGAAGGTTACGGCTAAAATTGTCTGACAGATCCAAAGTGTTGTGTTCATAACGCAATTATTTACACAAAGGTCTGAACGACATTAAAGCGACTTTTTGATAATTATCAAAAAATCTAAACCTGCGAACGGATACGGCTGAGTGTCTCTTGAGTGACACCAAGATATGATGCAACCATACTCAGCGGCACCCTTTGAATAAATGTGGGATTGGTATTTAATAATTTCTGATAGCGCTCAAGAGCAGTAGCGAAATGTAAATCATCGAACCTCTGCTGTAGCTGTACAATACCATAACTTACTAACAGTCTGCCAAGCCGTTCTATCTCGTGATATTTTGTGTAAAGATCTTCGAGATCATCATGAGCAATGGACCAAAGCACTGATGGTTCCAGCAATTCTACTATCCTCCTATCAGGCTGACGTGTGATGAAACTAACAATAGATGCGGCAAATGTATTTTCGGCGCTTAGCCAATCTGTTATATCCTTATCATCTTTGTAATAATAAGTACGCGTTAAGCCCTCTTCAATAAAATAGGTATGATTACAAACTATGTTCTGCCGTATTAAGATGTGACCCTTTGGCAATTCAAGTCGTTTAAGAATAGAGGCAAGCGCATCTTTGCTCTCCGGTGATAATTCAATGAATTGCCCGATTGCCAGAAAGAATTTCTCCATCGTTCAGCTAAAAAAAAATTAAGAAAAAAGGAAGATATATTCTTTTGTGCAGATCGGCGATCGAATCACGAAAATTATTTTGGATAGAAAAAAGCCCGCTTTTTCAGCGGGCCGGAAAATCAATTCTGAGAGTGTAGCGCTACTTTGTTGCCTTCAGTATCGAGGAAGAAAGCCATATAACCTATATCCTCAGATATATGAGTCCTGGGCATTACCACCTGTCCACCTGCTGAAGGTATCTTGTCAAGTATTGTCTGCATATTGGGATCTGCATTCAGATAAACAACACTGCCATCTTGCGAAGGCTTGTGCATCTGGCTTTGAACTACTGCTCCTGATGCCTTACCGCTATTGCTCTCATACGGGAACATAGCCATTTGCATGCCCATCATATCACTTTCGTCCATTGTGATACCGAAAACGGTTTCGTAGAATTTCTTAGCGCGTTTGATATCGTTTGCCGGAATTTCAAACCAGTTAAGTGCATTTGTGTTTGTATCCATAAAATATTTTTTAGAGTATTAAATATATTAATATTTTTTCTCTAATGATGTTAATAAATAATGAACAATGCTTAAAGTGCCTTAGTGAGAAACAGTAGGACCAGGTAACCATAAGGTTGGATTTTGAGCAATGCGGGTATTTGCATTGATCTTTATGGTTTGCATAATATACTTTTTCTGAATGGTGGAATCACGCTTTATCTTGTTTGTTATCAGCCAAAAAAATTGTTTCATGCTCTTATCGTAATAGATAGTTGCCTTAGGTTCCTTTTTGCTGTCCTTAAATAACTTTTTATGTGCCAATACCATTGCTTCGGGGAGTGTTAGCAAATTACAATTCTCATGCTTGAATACAAAATCGGGAATAAAGCCCATGTCAGGCCTGCCTTTGGACTTTAGATTATTATCGAGCTCCAAGTATATCTTTCCAGAGATATCATTATAAACATCACATTTTGGATAAGTATAATTGAGCTTATAAACCATTGTTGCATATACAAGATTGCCCTCTGTCCATTTACTTTTATTGAGCATTTGCCAATGTTTAGTTCCAGCATCATCAGTATAGCAGTAGTAACATTTTTTTGTCAGCTTGCAGGCCTGGTACATGTCATTTCCTAAATAACTGTGCATGATACTATCTGCCCGTTGTTTTATTTCATCTTTTGTGTAAGATTGAGCAGGAGTAATAATTGGAATTAACAGAAGGAGAAAAAGTAATCTTTGAAACATTGCGGGAATGGTTTGGGTCAAATATAATTTAAACTGCAACGGCATACAAGTAAAAAGGCGCCCTGAAAGAGCGCCCAAAATATATGGAGTATGAAAATTTTAATGTACTGCAGTATAATCTACCTCTACACCTACTACTGTTAAATCTCCTGTGTATGTTTCGCCATTGCTGACAGCGTTTCCGCGAGTGAATGTGAAGTGCCAGATAGGAGTATTGCTAAAATCGTCGTTTGTGGTAACGCCTGAACCAAAGTACCAGGAATTATATGTTGTGCTATATAATGGAGTAAACGTCTGGGATTTGCAAATATCGGTATAGCCGCCTGAAGAACTGTACGAAGTGACGCCTGCATCTTGTGTATCCCAATAATCGAATGAATCCCATCCGGTTGCACCAGATGTTGAGTTAACAAGATTGCTACCTGCATTTATTCTCCAGTTGATACTTGTGCTGGAACTTAATGTCGGAAATGCAAAATAGATTGTCACAGTAAATACTTTGGAAGAATCCCAATCGGCTGGTTTTGGAATTGTGAAGCCTGCTTTTTCTGTTGTATTAGCCCAAAATAGTCCCCAGTTGTTTGGATAAATATTGGAGGATGAATTGTTCCTGGCAAAAGCTGCAGCAGGAACATAAATAGAACGATGAAAAAGTTGGCCTGGAACATTTTTCACACCAGACCACTGTACAGCGCCAGCGCCTGCAGCTGTACCTGCTGAAGCGGCTTGTAATGCATAAGGAACGCTGACAAGCTGAGATGTTCCGATGTTGGTATAACTTGATCCACCAGCGGGATCTAATTCAACCTGAAGATATTTTGCCCCGGTACCCCATTTAATAGCAGCCATAGTTCCGGTATCAGCAATGCCATTACCAATCTGCACATTGAACAATCCAAATTGATTGGTCATGACAGTTTGAGTTTCCTTATAGACTACAGAACCAGTTGCGGTACCTGTAAGTATCGTGAAACGAAGGCCAATGTTTTTATTAATCAATGGCGCGCCTGCAGCATTACGGGCCACACCCTGGTAGTTGAACATCTGAGGCTGCGACCAAACGGCCTGAGGCAGCATGATAAATAAGAATGCAACTGAAAAAAGTGCGTATTGTATTTTTTTCATAACCTGGATTTTTTAATTATGTTTTAAATGGTTGAGTTAGTTTAGTTTTTGAATTTTAAATACAGCGGTTGCAGGCTGTTGTTCGTTTGATTGGTAGGATACTTCCAGCATGTATTCTCCCGGCGTTAGTTGTGCTACGGATAATTGCTGTAATTGAACTCCAGCTATTACATCGGCCTGGTGGGAAATCATTAATCTGCCGGCGACATCGACGAGCTGATAGGTCATTTTACCGGCGGCAGGAAAGTTGCATTTTATATTTAATATGGTGCTGGCGGGATTGGGGTAAACCTGTACATAATCGAATATCAATTGTTGCTCCTGGACACCGGTAGCTATCGGGGCTGGTTGAAGTACCCCTTGTGTGACGATAATGCCAGTACCTCCTGTATCTGTACTGACAAGAGCCATTTCGGCAGCGGACCAGTCTATATGCTCAGTTCCGACCAGACCAGTACCTCCTGCGGCATTCAATGTAGAAGGGCTAATACTCTGAGCATGAGCGCCGCTGCATATACCCAAACAAATGAAAAATGGTAGTATAAACTTACACATAGGAGAATTATTTTTTAATTATAAAAAATGTTCATCTATGCAAAAGTATTCAGGAATATATTAGAAAATAATACCGAGAAGAGGGTAGAAATGAGTGATTTTTATAATGTATTGCAGATCAATATATTATTTCAAAAAATTAATTTTTAGTTAGTAATTATTTTAAAATAAAAAGCCCACTTAACAAAGTGGGCTTTTTATAATTGATATAATCTTTATAATGCTAAATCAGCATCGTTATCCTGTTGTTCCTGTTGAGGTGCAGGAGTGGATTCTTCTTTTGGTTTGTTATCGTAAGGGCGGTTATTATCGCGGCGGTCATTATGACCACCACCTCTGTTTCCTCCGCCATGGCCACGATTGCCACCTCTGCGATCCCCACCGCGGTCGTCTCTGCGTTCTCTTCTTTCGCCGCCACCTTCACCTTCTTCTTTTTCTACATAGCCTTCAGGTTTTGGCATCAGCACTTTACGGCTAAGGCGGAATTTACCTGTTTTGGGATCCGTTCCTACCAGCTTCACTTTTATCTTGTCATTTTCATTCATGACACCTTCAAGAGTATCGAGACGTTTCCAGCTAACTTCTGAGATATGCAATAAACCCTGCTTACCGGGCAGGAACTCAATAAATGCACCATAAGGCATGATGCTTTTTACAGTGCCTTCATAAGTTTCACCTACTTCGGGGATAGCAACGATACCTTTTATCCAGTCCATTGCTTTTGTAATGTTTTCTTTGTTTGGAGAAAACACTTTGATAACACCTGTATTATCTACTTCTTCAATATTGATAGTAGTGCCTGTTTCGCGTTGGATTTCCTGGATAATTTTACCACCCGGGCCTATTACAGCACCTATAAATTCGCGATCAATGATCAATTGTTCAATGCGTGGAGTATGAGGCTTCAATTCAGGACGATATGCTGGCATACATTCGTACATGGCATCGAGGATATGTAATCTTCCCTGGCGAGCTTGTTCTAATGCCTTCATCAAGATCTCTTTGCTTAAGCCATCTACTTTAATATCCATCTGGATACCACAGATACCGTCACGAGTTCCTGTAACTTTAAAATCCATATCACCAAGATGATCTTCGTCACCAAGGATATCAGTTAGTACAGCAACCTTTCCATCTTCGCGGGAGATAAGGCCCATTGCTACACCACCTACGTGCTTAGGAAATGGAACACCAGCATCCATCAATGCAAGAGAACCTGCACAAACGGTAGCCATTGAAGAAGAACCATTTGATTCGAGGATATCAGATACCACACGAACAGTATATGGATAATCTGCTTTCGGCATCATTTCTTCAAGAGAACGTTTTGCCAGATTGCCATGTCCTACTTCACGACGTGCGGGGGCACGTAATGGTTTTATTTCGCCAGTAGAAAATGGAGGGAAATTATAATGAAGTATAAATTTTGAATAATCTGATGTAGCTGCGCTTTCAATCAGCAATTCGTCTTCGCTGGAACCCAGTGTAACGGTAGTAAGTGACTGAGTTTCGCCACGAGTGAATAAAGCAGAACCGTGAGGAGAAGGAAGATAATCGGTCTCCATGCTTAACGGACGAACCTGATCGAGCTTACGACCATCGAGACGTACACTTTCATCAATCATCATATTTCTAATGATCTTCTTTTCAAGATCGTGGAAATACTGGCCGATCAATGGTGCATCCTCGGGTTTTAGTTCATCCTCAGCAAGTTGTGCTTTGAATTCATCACGTATCTGATGAAAAGCTTCGGTACGTTCGTGTTTTCCGAGAGCTCCTTTTGCGACCTGGTAAATTTTATCTTTTGCGAAATCAGCTATTTTTGCGTCGAGTTCAGGATTAGTATATGGTTTTGTGTACTCACGTTTACCTGTAACACCTTTCTTATCGCGAAGCTCTTCCTGGGCTTTTACCTGTACACGGATGGCGTCGTGAGCTTTTTCGATAGCGTTGATAAGGTCGGCCTCATTACATTCATGAGATTCACCCTCCACCATCATTATATTCTTATCAGTAGCAGCTACAATGAAATCCATATCCGCAGTTTTTAATTGAGAGCGGTTAGGATTTATAATGTATTCCCCATTGATACGAGCTACACGAACTTCTGAAATGATCTCCTGTATGGGAATATCAGAAACAGCTAAAGCTGCAGATGCAGCCAAACAAGCCAGTGCATCAGGCACTACTTCAGGATCAGAAGAAATAAGATTTACGATAACCTGTACTTCACATAAGTAATCATCGGGGAACAGAGGACGCAGAGCGCGGTCAATCAAACGAGATATAAGAACTTCGTAGTCGCTCAGGCGGCCTTCCCGTTTAAAGAATGATCCTGGTATACGACCGGCAGAAGCAAATTTTTCCTGGTAATCAACAGTCAGCGGAAAAAAAGATTGCCCGGGCTTAGGCTCGGGATTAGCGACAGCAGTGGCAAGCAGAATGCAATTGCCCAAACGGACAACAGCTGCTCCATCTGCCTGACGGGCCAATTTGCCCGTTTCTATGGTTATTTCACGTCCATCATCTAATTTGAATGAAACGGAAATTGGATTTGGCAGCATAAATTATATTTTATATATGTTCGTAAAAAACAATTCCCAACGTAATAGTTGGGAATAGCATTTGGGCAGCGCTTATTTGCGGATGCCAAGCTTTTCGATCAGCGCGCGATAAGACTCAAGATTATTGTGGCTAAGATATTGCAGGAGGCGTTTGCGGCGACCTACCATTTGCATCAATCCGCGATTGGTAGAAAAATCTTTTTTGTTATTCTTGAGGTGTCCAGAGATATGATTAATACGCTCTGTTAACGCAGCGATTTGTGCTTCGATAGAACCGGTATTACCTTCGTTTCCACCAAAGGTTTTAAAAATGTTAGCTTTTTTTTCAGCAGTAAGATGAGACATTGCATCAAAATTTTGTAATAAACGACACTTTTTCAGTTTGCAAAGATAGTGAAATTTATTGTTTAAAAATAATTTAACTCACTGATAAACTTGTTATTTACTTTTAATGTGTTATGTGCGCCTGGTTATTATATTAATCGTGAAAATGAGGATAAATTTAAGGGTGAGACTATGGTAATTTTTTAACTTGCACCCATGGGCTCATACAGTATAGGCGAAGCATTAAACTTACTGCTGCAACAATCGAGGTGGAAGCCAAAAGTGAATGAGCTAAGAATGAGGCAGGAGTGGGAAACAATTGTAGGTAAGACTATAGCAAAATATACCCGTAATATTAATCTATATAACAAGATACTAACTATCTACACTGATGTAGCTCCTCTGAAGCAGGAGTTATTACTTGGAAAGGAACAATTGAAAAACAGGATCAACGAATATTTTGAAGAAACCATAATAGCTGATATTGTAATAAAGTAATATTAATGCGGTAATTTTGGCCAATTGAAAGCAATAGCTGTTATATTATTATTCTGCATGACCGGTTTGTTTATACAACCATCTTTTTTCCCTTTGAAAGTGAAGGAAGAAAATAAAATGGATTGCTGTAAAATAATTGCTGGTAAAAATAAAGCTTGTCAGAAGCACAAGAAAAATGATTGCTGTAATAATGATATGTGCAATCCTTTTACAGGTCAATGTCCTACTTGCGTAGCTGCGGCAATTATTACAGAACCTGTATTGCTGTATGCTTCGGGAGTGGGGATTTATATTAAAGAGAAATTTGCCCAACAAGATGAACATTTAATAAGCAATTATGTAGCTGATATATTGCGACCTCCGAATGAGATAGTATAATAATGCTTTCAAAGCATCAGTCATTATTTCAATCATTTTTTAATCTTTTAAAAATATTTAAATGAAAAAAATTTTGTTAGCCGGAGTAGCTGCAGTAATGATATCCTGTACAATGGGATTTGCAAGCGCCAATGCTTACGCAGCAAAAGCTAAAGCAAATAGCTGTGCTTGTACTCATTGTACTTGTGCTAATTGCACATGCACTGATTGCTCAAATGGTAACTGCACTTGCGACAATGGTTGTTGCAATGGTGGTAGTTGCTGTACAAAATAGGCTTATAAATAAAAACGCCCACCTGCATAGCGGGTGGGTGTTTTATTTATAGTAAGTACCTGATTATATAATAGTCATTAGTGCATTCAACTCATGGATCTCGTAAGTAGGGGATTGAGTGTGCACATTTTTTTTAGGGTTGTAATAAACCTGGTCCCAACCGGCATTTGATGCTCCTAAAATATCTATTTCCAATGCGTCACCAATCATAATACTGTTCTCTACCAATGCTCCTGCCGCACGCAATGCATAATCGAATATTTCGCGATTGGGTTTCAGGCAGTTGCTTTTTTCTGATGTGATGACTTCGTTAAAATAATAAGATATGCCCGAATATTGCATCTTAAGCCATTGTGTAGATTCAAAACCATTGGTGATGAGATGCAGCACGCATTTGTCTTTATAATGCTCCAGAACTTCTTTTGCATAAGGCATTAAAGTGCTTTGTGTAGGAAGAATTTCGAGATAGGCTGTGCTAAGCTCATGGGCAAGAGCAGTATCTCCTATTTTAAAATCAAGAAGAGTAAGCCACATACGTTTCCAGCGAAGTTCATCACGCTTTATAAAGCCCTGGCGAAAACGTTCCCACAATTTATCATTATGAACATTATAGTTACTGAAGAACTGAGAAAAATCATCCACTCCTTTATTACCCAGATCATATTCATCATAAAGCTGCCGAAGGGTTAATTCGGAGTTTTTATCAAAATCCCACAATGTATGATCGAGATCAAAAAAGAGGTGTTTGTATATTTTTTTCATCTGAAGGCCAAAGTTACCTCGCTTTTATGAATGCAGGAAATTATACTTATAATAAAAGAGCCATCCTTTTGGGGATAGCTCTTTAAAGATTATAGAGGGAAAACTATTTTTTGCGATAGTAAATTTTATCATCGAAGAACTCATTTATTGCCTGCAATGCCGGATTAGCCATGCGTTCGTAGATGCGTGATATCTCGATCTGCTCTTTGTTTTCATGTACTTCTTCCAGGTTATCACCATGAATAGTAAATTCATCGAGCTTGCGGTGTAATTCTTCCTTCATAGTAACTGCAATCTGGCTAGCACGTCTTGATATCACCGCGATAGATTCGTACAGATTACCTGTTTTGTTTTTCATTGCTATAACATCGCGTGTTTCCACTAATGGATTTACGGATGCTAATGATCTTTTATTGATGTTGCTCATTTCTTATTTTTTTTATGTAATTATCGGCTTGCACAGTTATTTTTTGTGCATCGTCGAGGTATTGTGATTTTGGATAACTATCAGCTAATTCGTGGTAAGCGCTTATAGTATTTGCAAAGCGCTCTTCTTGTTTTGTTGCAACGCTTTGTTTGGCATAATTATACAGTGATCTTACAATCATGTATTCATAAAAATCACTGCTTGGTGAATCAGGATAATCACGCATAACACTTTTGTATGCTACTCCTGCAGCTTTATACTGGCCAATATTATAATATAGCTTAGCCGCAGACGCTGCTTTTTCTTCCAGTTTTTTATTAGACTCCGCAATATAACCGTTAGCTTCGGCCAGGTGCTTGGAGGTTGGATGTGTATTTACATAAGATTGTAATGCCTCCAACGCTTTGATAGTATTAGTCTGGTCGAGTGAATATTTAGGAGCATATTTATAAAGTGATACGCCATGCATAAATTCACATTCATCAGCATCAGGACTATTTGGGAAAAATTCTACAAAATTCTTAAAATGATAAGACGCAGCAAGATAGTCGTGGATATAATAAAAACTGTACGCATACCTATAATATAAAGGCGCATAGTTTTTTGTGTTTTTCATTACCGGCAACAGGCTTTCGTATAACTCGTTAGCACGCTGGTAGTCCTTATTATTATAATATTCGTTAGCTTTTGTAAGCTTATAGTTTACGTCGCTGCTCTTCAGTATTTTCTGGTAATCGCCGCAGGCACTCAGTAATACTATGCTCAGGCAAACTAATAGTAAATGTCTTGTCCGAAAAGGCATAATGGGCAGCAAAAATATAAAAAATATAGTGTGTACCCTAATTAAACAAATAAAACTGTGTTAAAACCCTGCAAGGCACCTTTTGCACAGGAAATCCACAGATATCCACATGTTATGCACGCGGTTTGATGGGTCAATTAAATGCAATGAGCCTAAACGTCGCCATCAGCAAGGCTTTGCGGCACATATATATCTGTGGATAAATATGTTTTATGTGGATAGTGTAAAATTGTGGGAGAATGTGTTATTTTGTGGTAATAATAGTTAATGATGGCCAATTTTCTCGGAGAATATGAAGTAGCAGTAGATGCCAAGGGGCGTTTCCTGCTGCCTTCTGGTTTTCGTAAGCAGATGCCTGAAGGTGCTGCCGAGAAATTTGTCGTGAACAGAGGGTTTGAGCATTGCCTGACGTTGTATCCCATAGAAAGCTGGAATGTATTATCAGAGAAGATCAATAAGCTGAACGATTTCAATCCTAAAGTGCGGGAATTTAAAAGGTTATTTCTGAACGGGGCGACAACAGTGGAGTTGGACAGTGCGGGACGCCTATTGCTGCCAAAACAATTGCAGGAGTATGCCGGTATCAAAAAAGACGTGGTTATGTCTGCGCAGGGCAACAAAGTAGAATTATGGGATAAAGATACTTATTACGCATACATAAACCAGCATGCTGCCAGCTTTAGCGACCTGGCGGCTGAGGTAGCAGGTGGCGATTTTATCAATCCATTTGAAAATATATAAAATGGGTGCCTCCACTTTTTACCACACAACAGTTCTTTTAAATGAGGCGGTGGATGGATTGGCTATAAAAAAAGATGGTGTATATGTAGACGCCACATTTGGTGGTGGTGGACATAGCCGGAAGATCCTGGAGCAATTGGGACCGGAAGGGAGGCTTATAGCCTTTGATCATGACGAAGATGCCTGGAGGAATAAGCCGGATGATAAGCGACTGATCCAGGTTGTTGAAAATTTTAAATATCTGAAGCAGTTCCTAAGGCTTCATGGGCATAAACAAGTGGATGGGATATTGGCAGACTTAGGAGTAAGTTCTTTTCAATTTGATACAGCGGAACGTGGCTTTTCAATTCGTTATGAAGGGCCCCTGGACATGAGGATGGACAAGCGTAGCGAACTGACCGCAGCTATTGTGCTGCAAACATACAGTGAGCAACAATTGCACTTAATGTTTGAGCAATATGGAGAAGTGAGGAATGCAAGACAACTGGCAAAGCATATAGCAGCAAACAGAAAAAATGCAAAGCTGAATAGCATTGAGGTGCTGAAAGCAATGATAGGTCCTGTGATAAAAGGCAATCCTAACAGATACCTGGCTCAGGTTTTTCAGGCGCTAAGGATAGAAGTGAATGATGAACTTGATGTGCTGAAAGATTTTTTGCAACAAGCGTCTGAAAGCTTAAAGAAAGGAGGCAGACTAAGTGTAATTTCTTTCCATTCGCTCGAAGACAGAATAGTAAAGCAGTTTATAAAAAGGGGAAAATGGGAAGATGAACAACAAGCAATGGAAACTGAAAATGTGCAGCCACCATTGAAACCAATAAATCCTAAACCTATAGAACCAACAGAAGAAGAGGTGAAAAATAATCCCCGTGCAAGAAGCGCACGGTTGCGTATAGCAGAGAAGATAATATGAGCAGCAGCAATAATGATACACAAGAACAAAAGCTGACACCTGCACAGCATGTAAGAAATGACTGGAGAGCGGTGGTGGATAAGTTGTCGTATAGAGCGATAGTAAAAAATATTCCCTTCCTGGCATTCGTAGCCTTTTTGTGTATGCTGTACATCAACAATAATCACCACGCAGTGGAAATGCAGAGAGAGCTGAACTCAGAAAAAAAAGTGCTGAAAGAACTACGTTGGAAATATATGGATATAAAGTCGCAATTGCTGTATACAAAAATGGAGACACAAGTGATAAGGAATGCAGCAAGCCTGGGGCTAAAACCGTTAACACTGCCAGCATATAAAATAGACGCAGATAGTATATCTAAATAAAAGAGATAGTTGGATATTAAGAAAGACATAAGGTTCAGGGTTTATATAGCCTTCACTTGCATCTGTATGTTTGGCGCTGCAATTATCATCAAAGCTGCCGTTATCCAGGTAAAGGAAGGGCCGCAATTGAGACAATTGGCCAAAGAAATGCATACAGATACAACAACATTGTATGCAGAGCGAGGCAACATTTATACTGAAGATGGACTTTTGTTATGTTCTTCTATTCCTCAATTTGATATACACATAGACTTTTCAGTAATCAGCCCTAAGTTATTTAATAATAATGTTGATTCTCTTGCAGCATGTTTGTCTAATCTATTTATGGACGAGACACCTGCACAGTATAAAGCGCTATTGGAAAAGGAGTATGATGATGGCGATCAATATTATTTGCTACGCAAGAACCTTCCTTACTACCAATATGAAGCTGTGCGCTCTTTCCCAATCTTTAATAAAGGAAAAGGATATGGAGGTTTTATAGAAGACCCGCAAATCAAAAGGGTAAACCCGTTTGGTATGCTTGCGTACAGAACAATCGGGTTATGGCGTGAGAACAGTAAAGCTATTGGACTGGAAGATAAATATGATAGTGTATTAACGGGAGAGAATGGAAGTTGTGTAGTGCAGAAAGAAACAGGCGGCGTTTGGGTGCCAGTAGATGGAAGCGAAATAGAACAAAAAAATGGGAAGGATATTGTTACCACATTGGACATAGGGATACAGGATGTGGCAGAGCATGCATTGATGAGTGTGCTCCAGCAATACGAATGCCTGTATGGCACCTGTGTAGTAATGGAAGTGCAGACAGGCAAGATAAGAGCGCTTGTAAACCTGGGCAGGCAAAAAGACGGCAGCTATTGGGAAGATTTTAATTACGCGATGATGCCCACAGAGCCGGGTTCGACATTTAAACTGGCAACACTCCTTTCCTTGCTTAATGATAAATATATCAATGTAAATGATATGGTGGATGCAGAAGGCGGAGCGATACGTTTTGGTAACAGGGTGATGCGCGATTCTCACCTTGGTCTTGGTGTGATGCCCATATGGAAAGCGTACGCAGAATCTTCTAACGCAGCTATGGCTAAACTGGCCTACACCTATTACTACAAACAACCTGAAAAATTTGTTGACCACTTAAGAGCACTCCATCTAAATGTTCGTACGGGAATAGATCTGCGAGGGGAGCGGAGACCCTTTGTCAATTCGCCTGATAGCAAAACATGGAGCGCAACATCGCTGCCCTGGATGGCTACAGGTTATGAAGTGATGATAACGCCACTACACACCTGTATGCTGTATAACGCTATAGCTAATGGCGGCAAAATGATGAAGCCCTACCTGATAAGCTCAATACGTGAATATGGTAAGGATGTGAAAGTTTTTGAACCGCAAGTATTAGTTGATAAGGTAGGTGATTCAAGCACTGTAGCACAATTAAAGGAATGTATGATGGCAGTGGTAAGAGAAGGAACTGCAAGAAGCATCAAATCTCCATACTATACAATTGCCGGTAAAACAGGAACAGCGCAGGTAGCTGATAAGGGTATCAGATATAGTGACGGGGTATACCAGGGATCGTTTGTAGGATTCTTTCCTACTGAAAAGCCAAAGTATACGATAGCTGTTGTGATCCGCACAAAACCACACTCAAGCGCCTATTATGGCGCAACTATCGCTGCCCCTGTTTTTCGTATGATAGCTGATAAAGTTTTTTCAACCAGTATGGGCTCGTGGAAAGGGCCATTGGATAGCCTGGCACGGGTGAGCGATAATAAAATAGTGGCGCATGAGGCAACAGATGCGAGCTACCAGGTATTGCTGAATGCTATCGGGATGAAGGCAGTGATGCCGCAGGTGACAGCAAGCACTATGACAGAATTAACAAGAGATTCAAGCAAAGAAACAATATTAGAAACAGAGAGTGTGTATCAGAATATTATGCCGAATGTGACAGGGATGGGACTGAAAGATGCTGTGTACCTGCTGGAAAGTGATGGACTGCAAGTGCAAGTGCAGGGAAAAGGGAAAGTGCAAACGCAGTCGGTAACACCGGGAACCAAAATAGCTAAAGGACAAAATATAGTACTGCAATTAAGTTAATGCCAGCATTACAAGACATATTGATCCAGGTGCCATCGCCAAAAGTGATAGGAGAGCCGCATGTGATGGTGGGCAGTCTTTGTATTGATTCCCGCAAAGCTACCAACGGTTCGGCATTCATAGCTGTACGAGGTACTAACGCAGATGGACATGACTTTATTGAAAAAGCCGTGCAGCAAGGCGCTTCTGTAATAGTTTGTGAGACGCTTCCACATAAAATGGATGAATCAGTTACTTATGTGCAGGTAAAGGATAGCGCTGCAGCAGTGGGAGAAATGGCAGATGCTTTTTATGGGTTCCCCTCACAAAAACTGAAAGTAACAGGCATTACCGGGACAAATGGAAAGACAACAGTAGCAACACTTTTATATAAACTATTTGAAGGATTAGGGCATAAGAGCGGATTGATATCAACTGTTCAGAATTTTATTCATGACCAAGCCGAGGAATCAACGCATACTACCCCTGATGCAATATCTATACATGCATTATTGGCTAAGATGGTTGAGGCCGATTGCTCTCATGCGTTTATGGAAGTAAGCTCTCACGCAATACATCAGAAACGTATAGAAGGGATAAGATTTACTGGTGGGGTATTTACAAATATTACTCATGACCACCTGGATTATCACAAAACATTTGACGAATATATCCGCGTAAAGAAAAGTTTTTTCGATGATCTACCCAGTGATGCATTTGCGCTGACCAATGCAGATGATAAACGTGGTCTTGTGATGCTGCAAAATACAAAAGCCCAGAAATGCACCTATAGCCTACGTGTGCCCGCAACAGTGAAAGGTAAAGTGCTTGAGAATAATCTGACAGGCCTTGTGATGATGATAGATAATCATGAAGCACATTTCAGAATGATAGGCACATTCAATGCATATAACCTGCTTGCTGTTTATGGTGCGGCGACATTATTAGGTGAAGATAAAATGCAGGTGCTATCTGTGCTGAGTGATCTGCATGGCGCGCGGGGAAGATTTGAAACATATATGTCGCCCAATGAAAAGATATTAGGAATAGTAGATTATGCACATACACCAGATGCCCTGCTAAATGTGCTTGCAACCATAAAACAACTACGTACTCAAGGGCAAAATATACTAACTGTAGTAGGCTGTGGTGGTGACAGAGATAAAACAAAACGGCCTATTATGGCGCAGGTAGCATGCGAACACAGTGACAGGGTAATATTTACTTCTGATAATCCGCGCAGTGAAGATCCTGAAGAGATCTTAAATGAAATGGAAGTGGGAGTATCGTTAGCCCAAAAGAAAAAAGTA
>DATNFP010000021.1:0-51527 GCA_035606335.1 Flavipsychrobacter sp.
AAGAATAATATTGAATGAACGTTTTTTATCAAACTGCTCCATATATTTTTTTATCTGCTCAGCCTCACCATCATACATCAGGATATTTATCGGGGTTTCCACCATTTTTAATAAATGGCCTGCTACTTCCCAGTTCCCTAAATGGGCGCTTACAAGTATACCTCCTTTACCACCTGCTACCAGTTGCCTTATGTGATCTATACCATCATTATCAAATGTAAACGGGGTTTTTATATCCGATAGAATTGCGATCTTATCAATCAATGTCTGGCCAAAAATGATCAGGTTTTTTTTAATCATTTTTTTTGTCTTTGGTAATGTATATCCTAACCTTTTATGATATAGGTATTCCAACGGCCTCGTGGCAGACGGAGCAAAAAAGCGATAGTACAAACTGACAAAATGAAGTAAAGCATACGCAGGCCTAACACCTCCCCAACGCAGCAACCAAACAAAAATACTATAACCAATAGCAGAGCCGCGGGAACGTCCTTCCCAAACATGCTTATCAGGCATTGGCTTGTAAGTACATACGGTTTAATATATAGTCATAAAAGTCCTGAATAGTGTGCATCTGTTGAAAATCTTCGGGCTTAACTTTAAAACCAAAATTTTGTTCAATAGCTACGACTAGGTCTATATAATCAAGACTATCCAGATCCAATGTCTCTTTAAGGTTTGCCTTAGGTTGTATGGTACTTTCTTCAACCTCAAAATCTTCTACCATAAAGGCATTAATTCTTTTTATAATTTCTTGCTGATTCATAAGCACAAGGGACAATATCAAAAGTCTTATAAAAACAATTTCTCTTATTAAAGAAAATTTAAACTTATAAAACTATTGATTAATAAATAACGTTACAAAGTTAAAAAATGAATTTTACAAGATATATTATTTTCTTATTTATTTGAAATCAAGAGGAATTGCAAGGGTAATGCTGAAATTCCGGCCCATATTGAATATTCCCATTCTGCCGGTAACATCGTTTTCAGGGGTATATTTCAAACGGCTGAGGTTACTTTGGTAAGCAACATCTGTAAGGTTTTGCCCGGCAAGCGTCAGAGTAAATATTGTTTGCTGCTTTTTGTTAGTAAAATCCGCACCAATACCGGCATCAAGCAATGTATAGCCGGGTGTGGTTGTTTCTGTGCCATAGGCGCTGAATACATTGTTCTGCGCTGAATTAATATCCAGTCCAACCTTAACGTATGCGTTTTTTAAATGTTTCCCCAGCGATCTTTTCTCTGCTTTCAGGTCGATCAGCCACCTAAATGGTGGTATAAATGGAATATTTGTAGTACTGTCGGAGGTTGGATTAACAAACTTTCCACGAACGTATGATAGAGTATTTTCAAAATGCAGCCAATCAAGTGGATGCGGATGAAGATCTACATATAACTCCGCACCATAAAGGTTGGCATCGGATTGGCCATATTTAAATGCAGGGTAGTTCTCTGCATTATTTTGCGTAGGTATTGAATCAGTTCCGTTTACATTTAGCAGCTTATGAATAAATATAAAATCCCTGATGTAATTATTAAATACAGAGGCATCTACCATTACGTGTTTTGTATTCCACGAAATGCCCGCATCACCTTGTATGCTGTTTTCTGCCTTTAGATTTACATTGCCGTATTCATAGCGCACAGTACCGTCATGCACACCGTTTGCAGATAACTCTGCGATGTTAGGATTACGGTATCCGCTTGCAAGATTGAATTTTATAGTTGTTCTTTTGTTTATATCATAGCTGGTACCAATGCTTCCGGATACATTTGAGAAATTGCGAGTAAAGGGATTGAACAATTCCATTACATTGCCAGCTCCACCTGTAACATCATTTACATATTTTGCCTGAGTACTCATCGTACGGAAATCATACCGAAGCCCTCCTGCCAGCGTCCATGCTCCCCATTGTTTTTTAGCAATGCCATAAGCGCCAATATCAAAGAGATTATAATCAGGTATCAAAAACTCACTACCTCTGTTCTGGTTTATTTGCTCCATTCCATTAATGCCGGTTGTTATTCCCCATCCCTTCCATTCGTGAAGAAAATATTTAAAATCGTAAGTGTAAGTATGGAGTAGTAATGAAAGCCCCGGTGTATTAAATAATACCGGATCATTAAATTCCATACGATCGTTTTGCTGATAACCAAGGATCATTGCCAGCCTGTTGCCATTGTTCAGATAAAGCTCAGAATTCCACACCAGTTTCTGATGATTGATATGCTGATAAGGTGTAACCATATCATACGATCTGCCATCTGAAGGAGCAACTATTTCCTGTACGGAAGTACCACTAACATTTACATCTTTTAAAAAATTCCCAGTTGCAGTATCCCGGTTACCTTCAGGGATACCAAGCTTTTCATTAAATGAGCTATACGATAATCTTGTAAATCCCCATTTTTTATTGATACCAGCGCTTAACCCATAATTGGTATTGGAGAAACGCGTATCATACACATAACCGTCGTACTTATTTTGATAATCATGCGCATTCTTTTGAGTAGCATATGCATTCCAACTAAGTCCATTTACATTTCCCCCTAACTGTGCATGCAAAGCGGCTAATCCATCATTTGTCTGATAGTTGGATGAAATATTGCCTTGTATTTTACCTTCCGGCAATGGCTCATCCGAAATAACATTTACAACTCCTGCCAGTGCATCAGAGCCATAAGCCAAAGAGGCCGGGCCTTTTAAAACTTCAATTCTCGATACGTTATAATCATCTATTTCTATTCCATGCTCATCGCCCCATTGCTGGCCCTCCTGGCGTACACCATCATTCAATGTTATAATACGATTGTAACCTAATCCGCGGATAAATGGTTTTGATACAGCAGGCCCCGTGGTCAGCTCGTTTACACCCGGCAGTTTCGAAATAGCGTCTATTACATTTGTAGAAGCGTTCTCCTGCATTTCCTTTATGCCAATGCTTTGTATCGGTGTAATGCTTTTCCTTTCTTCAGTGGCAAGACTTGTGCCAGTAACTACCACTTCATTTCTTTCAATCACACTTTCATTAAGTTGGAAATCCTGCCTGGTAACACCATTTATTTCTATAGCTTGGGTAACGGTGGTATAACTAAGCAAACTAACCTCTACTAAAAATTTCCCTTTGGGTAAATTATTGATCTTATAATGACCTTTGAGATCAGTTGCAGCACCTGTTTTCAGATCTGAGATCTGAACAATAGCACCAATAAGAGGCTGACCATGTGTATCTGTAACCGTGCCTGTCAGCTCGTTGGGAGTAGCCAGTGAAAATAAAGGAATAGCAATGAATAAAATGAGGTAACTGACAAATAGCCTAAGCATTATTATTTTATTTTTAAGAAATATAGTTAAGACATGTCCCCCAACCATTAGAAAACATCAATATTCCGCATTAACTATGCCAAATATCAAGAGTTTGCAAAGATAAGGTACCCGGCAAAGACAATTGTTAAATAAATATTTAGCTCTATTTGTTTTGATTTATTGAGATAACTTTGCGGTCCGATAACGTTATGAATAGAAAAATAATCTATTCCATTTGTACACCCATATTAGCAATAATAATTTCTATTATATGCTATGGCAATACGTTACAGCCTGCCAAACCTAACAACACCAATTCTACAATTAAAATTACCTATCAAGGCCATACTGTACCTTACAAATCTCTTTTTGGTTCATTCCAGGAAAAGCAAAAAAATCAGCAGAGGTGCATAATACGTATAAAAGCATGGGACGATGCATTTGCCATCGACGTGCCTTTTATATGGAGCTATTCCAAAAAGCTTTCCTTTTATAAAAAGATTAAAGCCGCGGACTATAAAAGTTATATTCACCAGGGTAATTCACATCTTGTTCCTCTAAGAGGGCCTCCTGCATATACAGTTTTAGCATAATTCCATTTCTTAAATTTAAACTGTATTTAATTCCGGCATAATTGAATTTATGCATTATTAATAATCATATGAATCATTCTAATAGTTTGCACAGTAAATGGTGTGGCTTGGGTTTATTGATATTTTTCACCCTATATATCCCCCTATTTACACAAGCGCAAACATTAAAATTATACGACGCAGTAAATAAAGCAATTGCTAATTACCCACTGATCAAACAACGTCAATCTGAGGTGGCAGCAAGCAAGGCTCATATTACTACAGTAAACGGATATGTGCTTCCCGATTTGATTTTGGGAGACGAAGCGACTACAGGTACTGCCAACAGCCTTGAAGGTGCCTATTTTTCTTTGGGAATGATACCTTCGGTATCAGGCAGTATAAATCCAATTGAAAAAAACAATTTAGGTAGCGGCAATATCGCCATATCAATGCTGCAATGGGAGTTTTACAATTTCGGCTATTATAACGCCCAGAAGAAGCAGGCACAAGCTGAATTAGCAGCTACAACTGCCAGACTGAACGGTGACAATTACCTCTTAACAGAGAAAATAATATCCCTGTACCTCGATTGGGTAAAAAAATACCGTTTGGTACAAATCGAAAATGAAAACCTGCAACGTTCAGGAACAATACTAAATGCAATAAGAGCTACGGTAACAAGCGGTCTTAAACCGGGGGTAGACAGCGCCACTGCAAGTGCAGCATACGCTGACGCACGCATCTCCTATCTGCAGGCTTTGGATAATTATGATTACGACAAAATATCCTTATCTACATATACCGGCTCTGATACAAGCATTCAGCCTGATACTGCGATCATCACGCAAGCATTTCAAAACAAGCTATATCAATTTCAACCATCAGACAGTATAACAATAGATCATCCTTTACTCGACATTTTCCAGAAGCAATATCAATTGCAACTGGCAAATAATAAGGCTATTTCGAAGGCGTATTTGCCAAAATTCAATCTTCTTGGCGCTGCATGGCAAAGAAGCTCCAGCATTACTTCTTCTGATAATTATGCCCCGAATGTCACTGATGCATTTCAAAACAACCGGTACAACTATTTATTTGGCCTGTCGCTGACTTATAACATCTTTGACTTAAAACATCAAAGAGATGAGCTTAGGGAAGGCAGATACACAGCCAATGCCCAGCAAAGCGCTTTACAAACGGAGCAGCTAACACTGAATAAAATGCTACAACAGGCTAATTCCTCTTATTCTATTACAACCGAGAAATTAAATGAATTGCCTGTGCAGCTTCATTCTGCAGAGCAAGCCTACGGTCAGCAGATCGCATTATACAAAGCCGGACTGAATACATTAATAGATGTGACTAACGCACTGTATGTATTAAGACAAACCCAAACTAATCTTGTTGTAGCTCAAGATGAGTTGCTGCAGCTAATATATATACGTGCCGGCCTTAGTAACCAATTAGATATTTTCTTACAAAATTTTAAATAACAGATCATGAGCCTTGTATCAGCTTCGCTGAAAAGGCCGATCACTATACTTGTAATAGTATCGGCGGTCTTTTTAAGCTCAATATTGGCGATCAGCACAATACCAATTGATATATTTCCAAAATTAAATCTTCCGACTATATATGTAATCGAGCCGTATGGTGGCATGACGCCACAACAGATGGAAGGCTTTTTCTCTACACGTCTTGCTGACCAGTTCCTTTATATAAACGGGATAAAAAATGTTTCCAGCAAAAACATCCAGGGGTTAAGTATGTTGAAGCTCACATTCTTCGACAATACAAATATGGCCGAGGCCTCAGCACAGGTGGCATTACAAGTTAATCGTGCGATGACATTTTTTCCGCCCGGTGCATTGCCGCCGCAGGTGATTCGTTTTGATGCTTCTTCCCTACCTGTAGGGACACTGGTATTTAGTAGTAAGACAAGATCTCTCGATGAAATTAATGACCTCGCATCTACTCGTATCAGACCACTTTTCTCTACTGTTCCCGGATTATCTGCGCCACCGCCAATTGGTTCAAACTTGCGCACGGTAGTTATAAACATTGATCCTGACAGATTGCGTAGCTATAATCTTACTTCAGATGAAGTGGTCGAGGCAATAGCAAAAAACAACGTAATGTCTCCGTCAGGAAATATTCGTGTTGGCAACATTATGTATATGGCCACTACAAACTCGCTTGAAGATAAGGTTCAGGCATTTGGCAATATCCCTGTGAAATCAGACAATCTTAATACCATTTTTCTTAAAGATGTTGGCACCGTTCAGGATGCAGCGGATGTTACAACAGGATATGCCCTTATTAATGGCAAGCGTTCTATCTATATGCCGATCGTTAAGACTGCAGATGCATCTACATGGGATGTGGTTAAAAAATTAAAATCAAAGATCCCGGAAATGCAGAGCCTTTTGCCTGATGACGTGCATATAAAATATGAATTTGACCAGTCTGTATTTGTTATAAATTCAGTAAAAAGCCTGGTTTCAGAAGGTATCATTGGAGCTATCCTTACCGGCTTAATGGTGCTTATTTTTTTAAAGGATTGGCGTAGCTGTGTAGTTGTTGTCATTACCATTCCTGTGTCTATTCTTGCTGCCGTGCTTTGTCTGAAACTTGCAGGTCAGACGATCAATATTATGACATTGAGCGGTCTTGCACTGGCAATAGGTATCCTTGTAGATCAGGCAACCGTAACGATTGAGAATATACATCAGCACCTGGAAATGGGGAAACCCAAGCGCCAGGCTATCTATGATGCGTGTGAGGAAATTTCTTTCCCATTGTTCCTGATCCTGCTATGCATTATTGCAGTATTCGCACCATCTTTTGTTATGCAGGGTGTGCCAAAAGCCCTATTCCTCCCGCTTTCTCTCGCCATTGGATTTGCGATGATCGCCTCTTACTTCCTCGCGCAGAGCCTTGTACCTATTGTTTCCAACTGGCTATTAAAAGAAGGAATGTTTCAATACCATCATGGCACAAACCACGCACATGCAGGATTGGGACTTGATGAGGAAGAGATTGAGCAAATAGAGAGCCACCTTGAAATGGAAAAGAAAGAGCCTGAAAAAAACGATGGGTTTGAAAAGGTAAAAATTCGCTTCATGCAGATGTTGCAAAGAATGATAGTACATAAGAGACGAAATGCAATACTCTACTTTGTTTCAGTTTTTATATTAGTTGGTATTGGCTTTGTGTGGATCGGTAAGGATCTGCTACCAAAAACAAATAATGGTCAGTACCAGATAAAACTACGGTTACCGGATGGTACACGTTTGGAGCGAACAGAAACTACGGTATTGAATGTATTGAATATCTTAGACAGCGTCACAAATAATCATGTGGAAATATCATCGGCATACGCAGGTATGATGTCAACAAACTATGCTACCTCGAATCTGTATGTGGATAATAGTGGCACACATGAAGCGACCATCCAGATCCAATTGGATGAAGACTTTAAAATGGGCAAAGATAAATTTGAGGACATAATACGAGAAGCAATACATAGAGACTTACCCGATGTGCGCATTTCATTCGAGCCTATTGAATTGACAGAGAAAATCATGAGCCAGGGCGCTTCTACTCCCATTGAAGTGCGAGTGGCAGGAAAGGATATGCAGCAAATTGAAGGCTATGCCAACAGACTGGTTACAGAATTAAAAAATGTATCCTTCATGCGGGATGTGCAAATACAGCAGCCACTTAAATATCCAACAATTAAAATCATACTGGATCGTTTTAAGATAGCCCAAATGGGTTTAAATCTGAATGAGGTCAGCCGTTCTGTTGCTGCTTTTACTTCCTCAAGCCGCTATACACAAAAAAACCTGTGGCTGGATCAGAGAAGCGCTTATACTTTCCAGGTGCAGGTACAGGTACCTGTATATGTAATGAACAATCTCGAAGATCTAAAAGAGATCCCTTTACAGCCAGGTAAATCAAATTTATTGCTTCAGGATGTGGCTTCATTCCAGGTAGATACTACAGAGGGTGAAATCGACCGTACAGGTCCCAGACGATATGTAACAGTGAGCGCTAATCTATACAAGAAGGATCTGCAAAGCGGAACGGATGCTGTAAATAAAGCAATAAAAAATTTAGGTGCATTACCAAGAGGCTTAGTTGTAGAAGTTAAGGGGATGTCTAACCTGCTTACAGAAACACTGGATAGCTTACAAAGCGGGCTCGGTTTTGCAATTGTAGTTATTCTATTATTATTAGCTGCCACTTATCAATCATTTAAAGCATCATTGGCTGTATTATGTACCATACCTGCTGTATTGCTGGGTTCTATTGTTATTTTATTACTCACAGGCGCTACATTAAATCTGCAATCCTATATGGGTATCATCATGTCAACAGGGGTGTCGGTGGCGAATGCTATCCTTATCGTTACAAATGCAGAAAAACTCCGCATTGACTATAATAATGATGTGATAAAGGCTGCCACTGTAGCAGCATCAGTTAGGTTACGCCCGATACTTATGACGAGTCTCGCAATGATAGCAGGTATGATACCTATGGCCAGCGGGCTTGGCGAAGCAGGTGATCAGACTGCACCACTGGGACGCGCTGTTATCGGAGGTCTTATTGCTTCTACTTTTGCTACATTATTTATGGTGCCGCAATGCTACGCACTATTACAAAAGAAAGCATCGTTGAAATCACCATCATTGCTTCCTGAAACTTCTAAACCTGTTCAACATTCAGAACATCTTCAATCACAACATTCAAATTAAAATAGTTTATGAAATACATACTTAGGTTATTGTCTGTAATAGTTTTCTCTGCATGGGTTGTTTCGTGCGGCCATTCAAAAAAAGAAAACAGCGACCAACCAGCACAGCAAACGACCCAAACATACAAGCTCGTTACTTTGGAACCTCATCAGATCAGCGGCGCAATACAGCTTCCCGGTTTACTGGAGCCATTTGAATTTGTACAGATGTATCCCAAAGTAAATGGCTTTGTAAAAAATGTATTTGTGGACAGGGGTAGTGTAGTGAAACAAGGACAAGTGTTGATAACGCTTGAAGCCCCTGAAATAGAACAACACGTATCTGCCGCCAAACTTCAATATACACAAGCCCATGCCAACTACCTGATCAGCAAAGACAAATATGAGCGCCTGCTTGAAACAAGTCATACACCCGGAACTGTTTCTCAATTTGACCTTTCAGCTGCGCAATCTAAAATGCAGGCAGATAGCGCTACTGCCCAGGGAGAGTATGCAAACTACAAAGCCCAGGAAGTGATGCAGGGCTATCTTACGGTAACATCTCCCTTTGATGGTGTTATTACAGAAAGGGATATTCATCCCGGTGCTCTTGTAGGGCCGGGCGAAGCAAACAACAAACCAATGCTAATATTGCAGCAACTATCAAAACTACGACTGGTGGTAGATATTCCTGAACAATATACCTCCCAGCTTGCTGATGCCGATGGAGTACACTACCGCATAAATGCCTTGCCAGGGCAAGATTTTACCGGGAAAATAGCCCGTTCTGCCCAGAGCCTGAATAACTATCGTTCCGAAACAATTGAAATAGATGTTTTTAATCCAAAGGATGTGTTCAAACCAGGTATGTATGCAGAGGTTACATTACCGATAACAGGTAGTGCTAATGCTTTTGTTGTCCCTAAAAGTGCTATTGTTACTACTACTGAAAGAAAATACGTTGTTCAGATAATAGATAACCAGGCTAAATGGGTAGATGTAACTGAAGGTAATGAGAATGGTGATTCAACCGAAATCTTTGGTAATCTTCATACTTCAGATCAAATTGTAGCTAATGCTAACTACCAGATAAAAGAAGGCCAGACAATAGCAGCAAAATAAATCTTTTAAAAAACAGCAAAACAGCCTCTTTCGAGGCTGTTTTGTTTTACATTCTTTCAATGATCGCTGCAATACCCTGACCGCCACCTATACAAGCAGTAACTAAGCCATATCTTTTATTAAGTCGCTTCAGGTCGTTTAAAATCTGCACTGTGAGCTTTGCTCCTGTACATCCTAATGGGTGTCCTAAGGCGATGGCACCACCATTTATATTTACTATATCGGGATTTAATCCCAATTCTCTTATTACGACCAATGATTGTGAAGCAAATGCTTCATTCAGCTCTACTAAATCTATCTGGCCAAGATTCATCCCTGCTTGTTTCATTACTTTAGGCACTGCTTTTGTTGGCCCTATGCCCATTATACGCGGATCAACACCTGCACTGGCACAGTTGATAAGCCTGCCAATGGGTTTTAATCCTAACTGATTCATTAACTTTTCGCCCATCACAATCACGAAAGCGGCGCCATCTGAAGTCTGCGACGAATTACCAGCGGTAACTGTTCCTCCCTGTGCGAAAACAGGAGGTAATTTTGCTAACGCAGCCATTGACGTGTCAGGGCGAGGGCCTTCGTCCGTATCAACTACATATTCGCGCTCGGTCTTTTTATTTTTTTCATTTACGTATATCTCCTTAACTGTTATTGGTAATATACCTTCTTTAAAGTATCCTTCTTTTATAGCATTAAGCGCTTTCTGATGTGATTTTAATGAAAATGCGTCCTGCTCTTCGCGAGTTACTTTGTAATCATTGGCGACCTGTTCGGCGGTGAGGCCCATGCTTAAATAATAGTCAGGGGTATTTTTTGCAAATTCATAATTAGGCATTGTGCGCCAGCCAGCAGTGGGCACAAGACTCATGCTTTCTGTACCACCTGCTATAATGCAGTCAGCCATGCCATTGCGAATTTTAGCAGTTGCAATTGCTATACAATCAATCCCCGAGCCGCAATAACGATTTACGGTTTCGCCGGCTGCCCACTCTCCTACAGCCCGATTAGCTATGATACGTCCCACCTGTAAGCCTTGCTCCGCCTCCGGCACAGCATTACCCACTACTACGTCGTCTATTAGCTTTGGATCTAATTGTGGCACACTTGCCAAAAGACCTTTAATAACATCGACTGCGAGATCATCAGGACGATAAAAGCGAAAACCACCACGTTTGGATTTGCCAACAGCTGTGCGATAACCGGCAACAATAAAAGCATCCTGCATATCTTAATAGTTCTGGGGTGAAAAATTAATTAAAGTTAAATATCCTGCTCTTATTGCGTAATGTCGTTTGAAAAATTTAACTGTCTTCATAAGATTGGTCTATGATGGCATTATTTTCTTATAAAAAGTGTAACTGTATAAGTATTAATTTAGTGTTATGGAAAAGGATAAAACCCTTGTAATAGGCGCTTCTGAAAATCCCCAACGTTATAGCAATATGGCGGTACTCCGTTTGCAAGCCAAAGGGTATAAAGTAGTAGCTATTGGCAATCGAAAAGGCAAGGTTGAAAATGTAGAAATCATCACCGAACACCCTCAGCGGGAGGATATAGGAACTGTAACATTATATCTTAATCCAACTAATCAAAAAGCGTATTACGATTATATTATTTCATTAAAGCCTAACCGCATTATTTTTAACCCGGGAACCGAGAATGAAGAATTAGAGCGCCTGGCTCTTAAAGAAGGGATCAATGTACTTGAAGCATGCACTCTTGTGATGCTCTCAACAGGTCAATATTGATCATTCTATATTATAACTATGTCCCATCCACAAGGCACCACCTATGCTATCTCTACTTGCCCCTGTAACCGAACTTAATACTGTTGTTTCTTCCCTCCAGCGTAATGCGCCTATCAAAGCCATAATTAAGGCTTCTTTATATTTTATGACTATTGCATCCGGCATAGCTACAGTTACATTTAACGGCGAGAGGGCTTTTTGCAGTTCTACCATTAAAAATTTATTGAAAGCTCCACCTCCGGTAACCAGCATTGTTGCCAGTTCTTTAGAATGAGGAAAGCGCTTTACAGCTTCGGCTACCTGGTCTGCTATGTGATATACAGCAGTATGTAATAGATTGTTTACCTCATGATTACTTTCTAACAATATAGGAAATACTAATTCTCTGGCTGCCTCATTGCTTAAAGATTTTGGTGGCGGCAAGCGGTAGTAAGTAGCGTCATCCAATTCGGACAAAACATCGGTGAGTAAAATACCGCTTGCCGCAATGGCACCATCTTCATCCATTTCCTTACCAGCTCTTTGAGCCAGCGTATTAAGCATTTGATTAGCGGGGCAAATGTCGAAAGCCAAAAGGGAGTCATGATCGCGAACTGTGATATTTGCAATGCCTCCTATATTCAGCCAATAATCATAATAGCCAAACAGCAGTTTATCTCCTATAGGCACTATGGGTGCGCCCTGCCCTCCCAGAGCAACATCTAACGCTCTGAGATCACTTACAACAGGTAGGCCCGTTATGGCTGCAATAGATGCACCGTCGCCAAGCTGTGTAGTAGTTTTGTTCTCAGGTTCGTGAAAGACCGTGTGACCATGAGAAGAAATAAAATGTACCTGATGCTCTATTCCATGCTTTTTTATAAAATTATTCACCTGCTCTCCAAGATATCTGCCATATTCTGTATTTAATTTCAGAAAGTTGCTTATTGTGAGCGGCGAAATATGAATCAGCTTGTTCAGCCATTCCTCACTATATGATATGCAATCTGCAAACTTTATATCAAAAGCCCATTGTCCTCTTACTTCTTCCAAATGCACATATACTATATCCAGTCCATCGAGGGAGCTGCCAGACATCAACCCAATAACTTTATAAACCATGTTGCAAAATAACTAATGGCTTCATTTTTATTAATAAATTTCAAGCGTTCTGCGCAAAGCTGATCTTACATTGCTTTATTAATTATTCCATTTTATTAGAAAACCATTATAAATTTTAATTAAAGTTGTTTATTTTGGCAAAAAATTTCGATATCATGAAAAAAGTACTCACCATTGCCGCTGCCCTTCTGTTCATGGGCTCAATCAGTTTTGCTCAAGATGCAAAAACAACTAAAATGAATGACAAAATGGACAAAAAAGAACAGAAGGTTCAAAAGAAAGAAACTAAGGCTAAACACAAAGTAGACAAAAAAGAAAAGAAAATGGACAAGAAAGAAGACAAAAAACCAGCCGGTAATATGTAATTTTTGTGTCTGATTTGATATTTAAGAGCCTTCCTTAAACGGAGGCTCTTATTTTTTACACATTTTCTGTAATAATTTGGGGGATGAGAGTTTGGTCAGACTGAGTGCATGGGTTCGGAGATATTTCACAGCGTTCAACAAGAATAATTATTGGGCAATAAAAAAGCACACATAAAATAATTATGTGCGCCCTCTCAATTATCCTGCAAAGAACTGTTTATTTTATACCAAATAAAACACCTACGTTCAGTGCAAGGTTGTGATTTACATTATAGTTACCAGAAGGGTCCTTGACAGCATCTGTCAACCCTTGATAGTAGCCGAGGTCAAGATTGAGCCAAGTGGCACGTACCAAGCGAATATTAACACCTGCACCAGCATTTAATCCAAAATCGAATGTTCTGAAATCGTTTGATGCACCAGGTATGTAGGCATCGCTGTAATAAGGACTCATACTACTTGATTCAGCAAGCTTTAATCCGAAAGAAGGTCCCAGGTATAATTTAGGACGTATATTATCATTCTGTTTTCCGAAGAAATAATATGCACGTAACGGCAAGCGCAGATAAACAGGATTAACCATGCTTATATCTCCCATCATATCTTCTTTACGATAACCTTCTGAGGATACCTGCAACTGACCACCCCATCCCCAGTGAACATTCTTTGCATATATAAGCCCAACACCAAGGTATCCAGAGGGTTGAAATTTTGTTGTACCAGGCATATTACCTACCCAGCTTGTACCAAATCCGCCTACCGGCCCTAAAGAGATATATTGTGCAAATGATTGGGGTACAGTTGCAAACATAATCGTTGTGGCTAACAATAAAATCCGTTTCATAACTAATCGTTTTGGTTATATCAATTTTCGAAAACACTATGCCACTACTGCTGTTTTTGCAATGCAACAATTATTTCTTTATGGTTTCTTTAACAGTTATATATAGTAATGCATATAAAATATATTAATTTTCAATAGAGAAAGATATCGTGGCATAAAAGTGTTTATTAGTTTTGTATAAAGCCCCTTAGACTATGATGGATACAGTTTCTGAAATAATCAACAAATTGCGGAAAGAAGGATACACTGAAGACTTTAATCTGCAACCAGATTGCCTGGAATGCGACCAGAACAAAACCAGAATACTTAATGGAGAATTTATCATTGATAAATTTTACCGTTTTGAGGGTGACAGCAACCCGGATGATGAAGCCACTGTATATGCGATCTCCTCACCTAAACATGGTATTAAGGGCATTTTAGTAAATGGGGGTGGTATATATACAGATGATATAACCGATGAGATGCTGCAGTCGCTAAAAATAAAAAAACAATAAACTGATCGGTAAAATTTAAAAATAAAGATCATGAGCACATTTCAGCAAGTGATACAATCGGACAAACCAGTTTTGGTAGACTTTACAGCAACATGGTGCGGGCCATGCCAAATGATGGCGCCTATATTACATGACGTGAAATCAGCAATGGGCGATGATGTAACAATCATAAAAATAGATATAGACAAAAGTCCGCAGGTAGCACAACATTTTCAGGTGATGAGTGTGCCGACCCTTATGATATTCCGCAAAGGGGAATTGAAATGGAGACAATCAGGAGTGATGCAGGCAAAACAACTGCAGCAAGTAATACAACAATTTAAAAACTGACTTTGTCTTAGTTCATAATCAGTATTTAAAGAAAACTTCTGTCGCCCCAAAGCCATATTTGCCATGCCATTCATTGGCAAACTTTTTCACTTCGGGGATCTTTGATAATAAATTATGGGTAGCTTTTTTCAAAGCACCTTTCCCTAATCCATGTATTATTACTACCCTCTCTTGTCTATTCACTATAGCTGTGTGCAAATAACGCTCCAAAGCATCCAACTGAATCTTCAACATTTCGGTATTGCTTAAACCTTTTGGATCATCAATTAATTTTTCGATGTGCAAATCTATTTCGTAAGGCACCGGCTCTATACGAGAAGAAATATTACCCAAGCTAATTAAAGATGGTTTTATTACAGGCTCAAACTTCTCTTTTGGTTGTCGTTTTTTTCGCGGAACAAAATCTTCTATCAATAAATAGCTAAAAGTAGGCTCATTGTTTTTTAATACCTCTGTGATATGCTCAAACAGCTTCGCAGGTCGAATGCGCAATACACCTTCCTCTACTTCATTTTCAGCATTTGCAACATCTGTAAACTGCCAGTGGAAACGAGGCTGGTCGTTCATGTCTTCAAAAGCTATTTTATGCAGATACAGATCGCCAAATGCATGCAAGGCTCCTTCGTGCCGAAACTCACTTTGATGAGCAAAGCGAACATCATAAATAAAACGAATAGAAACCGGCAATTCATTGAGCAGATAAATTTTTATATAGTCAACTATATCTTCCATTTCGTCCGATTTAAAGAAAGGCAGGAAAGAAAGATAAATGCCCTTTGCAAGACGAGGTTTTTTAAATTGCTCTTTTTCGACAGGTAATTGTTCAGGTTGTGAACCCTTCTTCTCTTTTCTCTTTTCAGTAAACCATTTTAAATACGGATGATCTATCTCGTCGTAGTGAACAGGAAAAGTAATACCATTCACTTCGACCTCAAGCATCTGGTCATTTATATACGCAGCAACATGCCCCTCCTCGCCAGTTCGCTTTAAAACTATTTTGTCGCCAATTGAAAACTTCATTACAACTCCGCAATTTTTTCTTTCAGAAAAGCTACCATTTTGCGGATAGCTTTTCCCCTGTGACTTATTTCGTTTTTAATATGCAATGGTAATTCACCAAATGTCCGGTCAAAACCATTAGGCATAAATATAGGATCGTAGCCAAACCCCTCATTGCCAATTTTCTCATTAATAATCCTGCCTTCGCATGTGCCTTCAAAAAAATAAGTTTCGTTTTCCCATATCAGGCAGATAACTGCTTTATAATATGCTGTCCTATCGGTTTTTCCAGCTAATTCATTTAAAACCTTTTGCAGATTTTTTTCGTCATCGCGAGTTCCTGAATAATGAGCACTATCTACACCAGGCGCATCATTTAATGCGGATACACATAAACCACTATCGTCAGCAAAAGTATTTTTACCAGAAAAATTATAAACAGTAGATGCTTTAGCCAAAGCATTTTCTTCAAATGTTTGAAATGGTTCAGGAATTTCTTCTTTAAATCCTATGTCGTTTAAAGACAGTAAATCTATCTCTTCGATCATCGAATTGATTTCCCGTATTTTACCAACGTTATTAGAAGCAATTATCAGCTCTGCCATTAAGCAAAGTTAATCGTTACGCACTATTATATTTGTTTGACGTGCTGAAAAGCCTTATGCTGTATAGCAGGGCTTTCTTTTTAAGAATAACCTCTTTTGGGATTCAACTATTTTTAAAAGGAATATAATGCAGATTAGGTTTGTCCCTGAGCATTTTCCTAAGGTAATTCGCTATTACAACTTCAAGCTCAGGTTGTTGAGGCAACAGTATGTCCTGAATATCTTTATGAACAGAAGAAAGGCAAACATCAGTATTAAAGGCTTCTAAAGCAGCTTTCCCAAATGTTTTGCACTGCCGCTCGTCGAGTCTTTTAATTTCCATCTTACTAATTCTTGACAGTAAATCCGCCCATTCGCATTGCAATAGATATTTAGGGTGATATAAATTAAGGATACCTTTGAAATCCGTGTGACAAAGCCCCGAGACTGCAGTGGCAAGATAATCCACATCCATAAATGTCATCATGTTGTATCCGGCTCCATATATGGGGACAAAGCCATATTTATTCATCACATCAGTATAATACCACTTGAACCATGAGCCTAAACCTATCACCCATGGAATTCTGATCAAAGCAACATTTGCATTTCCCTTTTGCGCGGCTTTGAAAAAAGGATATTCGGCGTGTACATACTCGCGGGCAAAACTAATAGGGCTCAGATCTGTATGTTCTGTGACAATCATATCAGAGTGATTACCGTATACAAGGCTGCCAGATATGTATATAACCTTTATTGACTTGTTGATGTTTTGAACTTGTGTAATCAACCTTTTGTTATCAATTTGTCCTTTCATTGCCATGCCATATCTACCTACCCTGCCCAGCATTTCTGTTCTGCTTCTTGCGGCATGAATAATGACATCCGGAATTACAGGCAAATTACTTATATCTAAATCGGCCAATGATGACCTGACAATGCAAATATTATCACATCCATGTAAATTATGTAACATACTTCTATGCTGCACAGCCATAATACTATATTCATCTGAGCATATCATTTTTTGCAAAATGCTCTGACCAATAAAACCGCTGCCACCGAGTATGAGTACGTTTTTCATTTCAACACATTGAAATTCTAATGGTGTTTTTTGTCAACGTGATTCTCCAATATATTCAGAACTTTCTTTTGGTAATTATGGGGGTGATTTTTAGAATGATATAGTGTAGTCTTAAATGCCAGACTATAATCTTCTTCGGGGTAATTCTTACTGAACCATTTCTTTCTCCAGCGTATATCCGTTTTGTGCATTAGCCATTCGTTCAATTTAGAAGGGCTCAAATGATCTAAAAGAAACTCAAGACACTTCTTTATAAAACCATCCTTTTTTTCAGCCCGTGTTTTAGGATATAAACGCAGATATCCATTGGGTATATATTGTGACAACCATTTATTTTGCCTGATGATACCTGAATAAACAGATACACCAGATATAGGTATTATGCTATGCAATTCGATAGCTGTGTAAATATTCTTCTCTTCTATTTCAAGGTGCTCTGAATCTATAAAATAATTCATGCAGAACTGATGCTGCTTACCTACCAGAAAAGTCAACTTTTTAAATAAATGAAGCAGTGTACGACAAATCCAAAGCCTATTATGCTTAGTGACAATGAAGAAATCATAATCCGTATTTGCGTCCGCATAACCTTTAGAAAGAGAACCTGATATACTTACAAATCTTACAAAAGGAAAGCTATAAATAAATTTACCAACGCGTATTGCACTTTTTATATGTTCCTTTGCGAGATCATTAGCTTTTTCCCTTCTTCTAACTAACTGCTTTATATCAGGCGCTATGCTATAATAGTCTTTATACTTATATACTGCCATATCAGCTTCCAAAAGAGAAAGCGCTTTATCAATCGAATTAATATGACAAAGAATAGGACAGTTATTATGTATCTCTTCTCTTTTTAGCGGATATCTAAAAACATCATAATAGCGCAAAATATAAAGCACTGCACCCTGAATATTATTATCAATATGAATAGGTATAAATGGCATTATATCTCATTTTTTGAGTTTGTCAATAGTGATGCAGGGTTAGTTTAGTAGATGTTATTCTTTGTGTCTTTAAATTCTTTAGGACGAACTACTGTGAACATCCTGGAGATATTAAAGCCAAAGTGTATTTGCCCTTTTGCCCAGTCGTCGGTTGTTTGTCCAATAAAAGTCCGCTCTGTTATTCCTGTCGCATTTGTAAGCATTAGCTGAAATACGTGTCCGCCCGTTTCTATGTCTACACCTATTGATAAAGAATTATGATAGCCTTCTTCAGCTAATGAAGCACCGGGCAGCACATAATAATATTCGCCGGTCAACGCAAAACGCTGAGATAATTTAATACGCCCTCCCACGCCAACAGCCATGACATTATTTGGTTCATCATGAAAAGCCACCAAATTATAATGGATAAAAGAAGGCATTAGCTGCAATGACAACATATCATTGAACTTGTGGGCTATTAATAATTGATTGGCATAATACAAGCGATTATTAAAGTCGTACTTTTCACCTGCCGGCAATGCCGGAGCAGGCGTAGTTTGAACGGACATATCGCCAAGATAGCTGATGCTTATTGGCATACTATTATTAGTTGTCTGCCTAAACAGTTTTATTTTAGCAAATCCATCATCTTCTTTCTGATAGGTGCTGTGAGCAATGCCAATCATCAGCCAATCTGTAATGCCATAATCGAATCCAATTTTAGTAGTAGCATCATCCAATCCAAAAAAATTCTGTGAGCCTTCACTTAATCTGCCAAAACGATGTGAGATACGAAAATCAAGCACACCTTTAGCATCATTTTCAATGCTATGTCCATTAATAATACGAGTGGCTTTGAACGTGGCAGTTACAAATTCCGTTTTCTTCTTAACAGTATTTTGTTCGTCATTTAGCATCTTCAACAAATCACTACCAGGTTCATCAATCGTTGTATCAGTACCGATTTTCTTTCCTTGCTGTGCCAATCCATTAAAGGAACAAACAGCTAAAAACAAGGTTAAAAAAATCAGTATCCTTCTTATGTGCATGATTAATTATTTCAAAAAATTATTGTCCTACTTTACTTAGAATACTATTTACTGTGATCTCTATTTCCGAAGCTACTTTATTAGCAACAATACCAGGTATCTTGATACCATAGTCTGCAGTCTTTACCTTAAATTTTGAGTTAATTGTTATGTCATTTCCTTTTACTGTAATTGTACCGGGTTCAGTCACATTATTGGTCACACCATGGATTGTCAGCTTACCGGTTGTCTTAACATTGTAAGTACCGTCTTTTGAAAAGTTTACATCGCCCAGATCATCAATTTTCCCTTTAAACTCTGCCTTAGGGTATTTATTACTTTCCATGTAGTCGTCATTAAAATGCTCCTGCATCAGCTCTTTCTCAAACTTGAAACTTATTATGGGAGCCTGAAATACAACGTCTCCACTTTTTCCGTCAATAATACTGGCGACCTCATTATTAAAAGCCTCAATATTTTCAATTGGAGTAGACGAAAAGAAACTTATCTTTCCTGTACGAGTCAAATACTTTTGGGCAAACGATGCGTTAGTACCGCAAAACAAAATCAACGCTATTATTGTTACCTTTTTCATAAACTATTTTATCAATTATTTGGACATCCAAGATTAATCCATCTTCTTATTTTATTAATGTTACAATCTGATAATTTTTCACCATTCAATGGCATTTGAGGATAGCCATCAGCATAAGTAATTACATTCAGCATCAAACCGCTTGTTGCTGCAGTATACACCCCATTATAGGTGGTATAATCAAATCCATTTTGAGCACTCACTGAATTATGACATCCGGTTAAGGCACAATATTGAGCCACAATAGGCTGTATTGTACCAGAATATGTAACGTTAGTTGTATCGCATGTATCAGCAGGATACAGATCCTGTTTATTTTTACTATAACAACTGCTTATTAAAACTACGCATAATATTGCTAAAACTTTCCTCATTTATGATCATTTGTGCACATGAAATAAAAACGCATGTAAGCGACACTTTGTTCAATTATTAACACTTTCAAAATAAATATTATTGTGCCGCTTACTCTGCGTTTCACCAGGTGGGATGAATAGCTCTTGTCAGGTCTATGAACTCATTAGAGTTTTTGACTGTTATGGTTTGCCCCTGTTAAACCTTTCCATGCAGTTTTTACTAATAGCTGCTCTGCCCCCAAAGCTACTACTAACTACACAGAAATTAAGACTCGAGCATTTCAAATACCTGCTTTGTAATACTAAAGTAGATACACCTGCTACCTTATAAAAATGCAATTTGACGAAACGGGAAAAATGATTGATGAAGTGCTTGATAAAATCTTTTATAGCTCACCGGCAAGCCATTGTTTAAAATCGGCAGCCCTTTCTGAGCTAACAATCGGTTGCTCTTTTATAGCAGGCTTCAATGTGACAATCACACGCGCCTTAGTATATGTTTTCATTTCGCCGATCGCTTTGAGGCTGATAATGTATTGCCTGTTGATGCGGAAAAAATCGTGAGGATCCAGCATTTGTTCCAATGAATCAAGGTTATTATCCATTGGATAATTCCGCCCTTCTAATGTACGTGCAAAGGTTGCTTTGTTTTCGCTATAGCAGTAAGCAATATCCTCTACAGGAAGAGCAATAATATGATCGCTGAAACGAATCAGGAAACGTTTCTTATAAGATAACTTAGGTTCCTGAAATGAACCTGATTTGTTAAAAATCTCACTGAACTGTTTTATCTTTTGGAATGCACCTTCAAGATCTTCTTTTTTTATTGGCTTCAGTAGATAATCTATCGTCGCTGACTTAAAAGCTTCGATAGCATAATTATCATGAGCAGTTGTAAATATAACAGGGCAACTGATATTTACAGAATTCAGTAAATCAAATCCTGAACCATCGGCAAGATGTATATCCAGGAAGACAATATCGGGAGATGAATTTTGTGCAAACCATTCTCTTGCCGCTTTTACATTGTCGATGTTTGCAATAATCTCAGTACCCGGGGCTACCTCGTTTATTAGTTTGCTAAGCCTCTTAAAGGCAGGTAACTCGTCCTCTATAATTAGTACTTTCATAATAATGGTAATATTACGATGAATTCGTTTTTATATGCCCCGAATTTTATGCGCTTGTTAGTTAACAGTGCATATCTTTTACGAATATTAATAAGACCTAAGCCGGAACCTTTTTCCTTACTTATTTTTAATTGCAAAGTATTGCGAACTGTAATATCATTTGCAGTCGCGATTATATGTATACTTAGAGGCTTAGATGCACTTACTATATTATGCTTTATTGCATTTTCGACTAGCAATTGCAATGCCAATGGTATTATCTTTTTTCTCTCCATTATATCTTCAGGTATATCCACTTCTACACAAAGCGCATCGCCAAACCTGCTTTTCTGTATATAAATATAACTGGATAAAATTTCCCATTCTTCAGATAGGTTGATAAGATCTTTATCCCTGTAAGCCAGGGTTTTTCGATAAAGGTCTGACAACTGCACGGTATAGTCTATGGCGGTGTCCTTATCTTCTTCTATCAGATTGGTGAGTGTGTTTAAGCTATTGAATAGAAAATGCGGGTTTACCTGGCTCTTTAAATGCTCATACTCAAAAATCATCCTTTCTTTTTGCAATTGTGATATCTTTTTAAACCTTTTTTCCCTGATCTTAATATATACATATCCTATCGCTAAAACAACAAGTATTACAAATAAAATGAACCACCAGCGCCGCCATACTGGAGGAGCTATTGAAAACGAGTATCGCGCCTCCTTAGCATTATCAAAGTTATCACTCAAAGAAGCCTGTACCCTGAATAAATATTTCCCCGGCGGTAACTGGGCAAATGTTGCTGATTCATCATCAGTAAGTATCCATGCATCGTTATGCCCCCCCAGCATGTAACGGTAATGCAGCTGCTCCATATTTGAATAGCTAATCCCTTCAAAATAGAAACTTATATGATTTTCATTATAAGAAAAATTATGTTTATAGCTATTAATAGGATTTAAAAACATACTAACCTCTGATATGTGCACTTCGGGTTTTATATCGAATGCAGTATGTATGCTTTTAAATATTGTAAACCCATGTTCATAAGGAACATAAACATTGCCCTCCATATCGTTAGCCGCACAATTCAGCATATTTGACAGGCTATCAATACCCAAGTCGGCATGGCGCCTGAATTGCCTATATTGTCCGCTACCCGGATACCATTCATCCACCCCTTTCTGATTTACAATTATCACCTGACCCGAAGCATTGGCAAGCACTGTATATATATTAATATCCTGCAACCCATTTCTGCGGGTGATCCTACGCCACGTTTTCCCATTAAATGAATATAATCCTTTAAAAGTACCTGCCCACATATTTCCATAAATGTCCTGTGCAATCGTATATATTACTTTTGAGTTCAACCCGGAAGATGAATCCCAGTGATAATATTGTTGCCCATCGTACATACATACCCCTGCACCATCTGTAGCCATCCATACATGCCCTAACCTGTCTATGAATAACCTGTAAACATAATCGCTGCCTATACCAGAACGCTTATTGTGATGTTTTACATCCACAACTTTACCACCCCCTGATGTAGTAATTTCTTCAACACCATTAAGACTTGCAACCCAAACGCGATCATTATATCCTGCAAGATCGAGTATACTACTGTTATTTAAGGTTGGAATATCTGTTATCTGCCGAGGGCTTTTCTCCCCTTCTTTCCAATACCATACACCCTTTCCAAATGTGCCCATCCAAAGCCCTTTTGCTGTATCAGGGTAAATGCATGTTATAGCGGCAGGTACAGATGTGTTATACCTGGGTATATCTACAGAGTCGTTTAAGTGCATGGAGAAAAGACGATTATTCTCGGCAAACCAAAGCACATCATTTTTATCACAGATAATAGCTGTAAGGTTATGTAATGAAAAAGAATCAATTTTGATAAAGGAAGCATACTCTGCTGTTATCATTGTTATACCCTGATTTGTTGCACACCATATATTTCCTGATTTGTCCATTATCAGTTTGTACAACTTTTTACCTTGAATAGGATATGGTATGACACTAACTGAGTCATTCACGAGCGACACATGGAGCAAGTAGCCATCGTCTGTTATTACCCATGCGCGATTGCGACCCAATGGAATAATGTCATTCACCTGGCCCCACAACCATTTATTGCCGTTTTTAGTTATTTGCCACGATGCATTATTTGTTGCAAGATCAAGCCTGATCACCCCACCCTCCTGCGTACCAATCCAAAAAGATTGTGTTCCGGGAACCCGTTTTAATATTCTCACAATATTGTCGGGCAATCCATTTTTTGTCGTAATGGCATTGACCAAAACTTTGCCATTCATACTTCTTACTATGTTAAGCCCCTGATCTGTTGCAATAAGAGCATAATCCTTCATCACAAGGGCGTTATAGTTATAATTGTCTGACAAACCGCTACCGGTATCTAATAAAATACCGATATTGTTGTTAATCACGTAAGTACCCACTTCTGTACAAACCCATAATTGCCCTGCTTTATCCACATGAATAGACAGAACAGGTGAGCGCGGTGAGGCATTGACGGTATGTATAGGTGTAACAAAATTGCGAATAACGACCCCAATTGTGCCGTTCGCATAGCCAACCCATATATTGTCGCCTGCTGCGGCAATCGCAGTTACCGGCTGATGAATACTATCAGTTATTGCAGTAAATGTTCTTCCATTAAAACGATATACGCCATTCTCAGCTGCAAGCCATATATATCCAATATTGTCCTGCACCAGATCATTTACCCGGACAGGTGAATTGGATTCATTGAGCCAAAAATCTTTATTAAAGGGACGCTGCGCGCCCATCTGAAATGATAAAAATGAAGCAATAAGAAAGATTATATACCGCATAAACTATTTCTTAGGAACAAGTATAGCGTTTACGGATACGTTTATATCAGGAGCCAATTTATCATACACAACTCTCGGAATTTTTATATTGTGATCGGCAAGTGGCACAACAAAATCTGATTCTATTGTCATTACTCCATTTTTAACATTGATCTCTGATTTTATAATCCGCTCCTGTTCTGCACCATGAATCTTTAATTTGCCCTTTGTTCTTACAGTATAGTCACCATCTTTTGAAAGGTCCACCTCTTCAATTATTTTTCCTATATAAGTTGCAAATGGATAATAAACTGTTTCCATATAGTTTTCATTAAAATGCTCTCTTTGCAATGGACTGTTAAACCCTACAAACGAGGAAATGTTCAATTTGAAAGCAAATGTTCTTTTCCGAATATCTATGGCGCCCTTTAACTGGTCTGAAGAAGCTTTAATAAGTTCCTGGGGGGCATCTGAATGGAAACGTACAGTACCATTGCTTATCTCATATATTTCACTTTGGGCAGATGAGGCAAATGAAAAAAAGAAAAGCAATAGCGGCAATAAAAGTCTTCTCATTAGCTAAAATAAAAATAATAATTTAAGTTTTCAATTATCTAAAAATAAATATATTATAAATTTATTAAATAAATAATTTAATCAAAGACATATTTACATTTGCAATAATTTTAAGGAATAGTGAATTATACAAATCAAAGTGATCAATGGAAATCAATTCTGAGATAGAAGATAAAGACTTTGTACACATCTGGACATGCAACATAAACAGCAGTAACATCCCTAAAAGTAAAATTCAAAGTGTTTTTTCGGCTACCGAGCTATCAAGAGTAAAGGCATTCAATGATCCAGAAGATAAAAACCGGTATATTAATGCTCATTTTTTTCTAAGAAATATTCTGAGCAAATACACCAGCTCTTCACCTGAAAATATTGAGTTCTTTTACTCACCCCACTATGAAAAACCCTTTATAGACAGCTCATTCAATATTAATTTCAATCTTTCTTACCGTAATGACTGGGCGCTACTCGCAATAACGGATCAGGCAGCCGTTGGTGCTGATATAGAAATGCATATTGAAATAAATGGATTAGACACATTTGCCTCCAATTTTTTTTCGGAGAAAGAAAGAAGATGGCTTAATTCTGTGCTTCCCGGCTCTGAACAAAATAAAAGGTTTTTTACCGTTTGGACCCTAAAGGAAGCATACATGAAAGCTACCGGTGAAGGGCTGAGCATGCAATCACAGGATTTTTCAATTATCATAAGAAATAATGAACCTATACTGGACTTGCTTAACGAACATGCAAATGCCAAATGGATATTGAAGGAAATAAGCGCCCCGGATAGCTATTCTGCTGCTATAGCCATTAAAAAAAACATAGGTACACCCAATATCATAGTTCAAAACTTTCCAATATTAGACCTAAGCCAAGTCTGCTCCGTAGAATAAACAGATATAAAATCAGATAATTCTCAATTTCAAGTTTTTGGATAACTGTATTTTTCTATTTTTGTTGCCTGTCTAAATAAAGCTGCATGAATTATCGCAAAATGAATAACCTGGCGGGATGGATCGCCGGAGGCATTACCTACATAGTCTATCTACTAACAATGGAGCAAACTGTTAGCTTCTGGGATTGTGGTGAGTTTCTTTCCTGTGCCTATAAACTAGAAGTAGGACACTCTCCTGGTGCCCCATTTTTTATGATGGTACAAAGAATGTTCGGACTTCTGGCTGGAAATCATCTCGATAAGGTTGCTTTATTTATCAACTCGGAATCTGCACTGATGGGAGGACTAACTATCCTCTTCCTGTTTTGGTCTATTACCCACATGGCTAAAAAGCTTATTGTGCCTAAAGGACAGGAACCAGATTCCAAACAAATATTACTCATTTTAGGAGCAGGTATGGTAGGCGGCCTTGCTTATACTTTCTCTGATACTTTCTGGTTCTCTACTGTGGAAGCGGAAGTATATGCAACTTCTGCATTTTTCACAGCCATCACCTTCTGGGCTATGCTGAAATGGGAAAACGTTGCAGATGAAAAACACGCTGACCGCTGGATCATATTGATAGCTTTCCTGATCGGTATATCAGTATGCGTGCACTTGCTAAACTTACTTAGTATCCCGTCGCTGGCGATGATCTATTATTTCAGAAGGTATAAAGTGACCTATGTGGGCACGCTTGTCGCTTTCATTGTAGGATGCGTACTGCTTGCATTCGTTCAATTTGGAATAATACAATACATTCCACTTCTTGCATCTAAGTTTGATATTTTCTTTAGCAACAATTTAGGGCTACCCTTCGACACAGGTTCTATAACATTCCTTATAGTACTCTGCGCTGTCTTAGTATGGCTGTTAATCCTTGCAAAAAGGAAAAAGCTGTACCTGCTACATACTGGCATTCTCTGCATTATGTTCATCATCATCGGCTACTCAAGCTATATAGTGCCTGTGATACGCTCGAGAGCTGATGTACCTATTGACATGACGAATCCGGATAATGCTATAACGCTACTCTCTTATGTAAACCGCGAACAGTTTGGAGAACAACCAATATTATTTGGGCCTGATTTTGATACACAACCAACCGGCGTAAAAAACAAAGGCTCAATATATAGCCAAACAAAAAAGAATGGTAAAGATTATTATGAAACAGTTGGGAAAAAATTAGAACCTATCTACGATGCAAGTACTGAACGTTTCTTCCCACGCATCTGGGACAATAATGACCAATCTCACATACAATTTTATAGGAACTATTTAGGAATTACCAATGGAGAGTCTCCCACATCAGCTGATAATATGAAATACTTTTTCGGGTATCAGATTGACTGGATGTGGTGGCGCTACTTTATGTGGAACTATGCAGGGAGACAAAATGATATGGAAGGCCAGGGCGAAGCGAAAAATGGCAACTGGATATCAGGCATCAAATTCCTGGATAAGATGCGCGTGGGTGATATAGACGCTATGAGTAATGGCTATCGTGATAACCCGGCACGCAATCAACTATACTTCCTGCCATTCATCCTTGGTCTGTTAGGTCTGGTTTTCCAATTTAACCGCAACAGAAAAGATGGCTTAGTAGTCCTGATCCTGTTTTTCTTCACGGGAGCAGCTACCGCTATATACCTGAATATGCCACCACTACAACCACGTGAGCGTGACTACGCATTTCAGGGATGCACCTATGCCTTTGCCATGTGGATAGGTATTGGTGTGCTAATGGTGCAGCAATGGCTGCAACGAACGGCAAAAGGAAAAATGTCGGTATACCTGGCAATCATCTTATGCCTTGTATTAGTGCCTGGCTTAATGGCAAAAGAAGAGTGGAATGACCATGACCGCTCAAGGAAATCGCTAGCAAGGGCTACAGCATATAATACACTTATGTCATGCGCACCTAATGCAGTACTCTTTACTTATGGTGATAATGATACCTATCCGGTATGGTATCTGCAGGAAGTGGAGCATATACGACCTGATGTCAGAATCATCAATATGAGCTTATTGGGAATAGATTGGTATATAGACCAGCTAAACTACATGATAAATGACGCAGATGCTGTGCCAATGATATGGAAAAAGGATGATTATGTAGGCGACCATCATAACTATGTCCGTTATTTCAGTAATCCTCAAATACCACAAGACAAGTATTTCAATATTGAAGAAATATGCAAATTCATGTCGAGCAACGATCCCCAGAATAAATTGCAAACCAATACAGGGGATATGGAAAACTACATGCCATCAAAAAAGCTATTTGTACCCACACTTAGCAAAGGTGAACTAGTGAAGGATGGCCTGGTAAATGCTGCAGATACAGCCCATATAACTACAGAAATGAAATTTACGTTCCCCAAAGATGTGGCTTATAAGGACGATATCGCAACCCTGAATATTATTGCAGCAGTTGCAAAACAAGGATGGAAAAGACCTCTATATTTTGATGGCGGTCTGCCGGGCGATAACTATATAGGCCTGGGTGATTACATGAAACTGGAAGGTGTTGTTTATCGCTTATTGCCATATAAAACGACTGATTCTGTGAAACCAAATGGGGGGGACATAGGCTCTGTAAATCTTGATAAGAGCTATGACCTGTTCATGAATAAATATATATGGGGCGGCGCGGATAGAAACGATGTGTACTTTGATGAAAAGAACCGTATCATGTTTGCTGCATATCGCCTGAACTCAGCAAGAATAGCAAATGAACTGACTGCTGCCGGCCGGAAAGCAGATGCTGTAAAATTGCTGGATAAAGTAGTAAATAGCATTACAGAACGTTCCTATTTCTACGATTATATCGTTTACTTTATGACTGCCGCTTATTATAATGCAGGGGATGTAAAAGGTGCCCATAATTTATCTTCAAAACTGGTGAGAAATTGTGAAGATGATATTAATTGGATCACAACACTTTCTGATGACCAAAAAGATCCGGAAGCAGGCGATGCGCAACGTGATTTAGCTATCATTAACATGATTGGCAACACTGCTCAATCAGCAGGAGATACTACTGCGGCACGTAATCTGAATAAAAAGCTACAGTTGCTACTGCAAAAGGTGGGACCACTTGTAAATAGAGGCCAACAACAGCAGCAATAATAAATTAATATTGATACCGGAAGAACCCTCCTGACCAGGAGGGTTCTTTTTAAAACCCATATTTAATGAAGAATAAAATTTTATTAATAGCCATAGCAACCTCACTTATTTCAAACATCACAGTTGTACAAGCGCAACTTTTCAAAAAAAGGCTTAAGGATGAAAATCCTCCCAAAGCGATATTAGTACAACTAAATACCGAATCCAATAAAATAAATTATTTCTTAAACCATAACAAACCTGAGGAAGCGGATAGGATAAAAAACGAGGCAGCAAAAATATCGATTGCTGCAAGAAATGATTTTAAAGCTCACTTTTCGTTTTGTCCTGTTTACTTTTTTGCAGATACAAACTACAATCTAATCAAAGCAAGAAAATTTAACGGGGTATTATTAAATTCAGATGGCTCAATAGCTCATGATATCGCTATTACATCTAATGATACGTGCTATTACATAGCTATTTTTGGTCACGCTCAGAGTGAAGTTCGCCCTACGCACACTAATAATAAGGTGGAACAAGATCCGACCTATCTTTTAGGAAGGGGATTAGTAATTCTAAATTATAGATTTGAACAGCTACCTCCTACAGAATTTCATTATGTTTACAAAATGGACTATTATGATTTATTTGCAAAACCAGATCCCAGGTATTCCTATAAATCTAAAAAGTATGACATGGAATACTATCCGTCAGCCAACAGACTCAATAACCATATTATTAATTACTTCAATAGGTAAATAAAACCCATCATTAATAATAACAAAGTATTTGCAATAAAGGATTGCCCTTCCGGTTATAGCCATGGAGAGTAATCTTTTTTAAAACCATAATTTTATAATATGGATGACAAATACTTTATTAAGACAATAACTGTTTTGATCTGTTTCATTTCGTGTGCGTTTATTACAGATGCACAGGTTACAAAAGTGAGATCGGGCAAAAATGAAATGCCACCCAAAGCTATATTGGTACAGATAAATACAGAATCCAATAAAATAAAGTATCTACTGGATCATGGTATGACAGAAGATGCAGATGAAGTGAAAAATGATGTTGAAAAGGTTACTGAAGCAACAAGAAATGATTTTAAAGCTAATTTTTCTTTTTGTACGGTATACTTTTTTGCGGATACAAATATGAATTTGATCAAAGAAAAAAAGTTTGATGAAGTTTTATTCAATAATGATGGCTCAATTGCGAAAAACATCGTGATTACTCCTGCTGATACCAATTATTATATAGCTATGTACGGACATGCGTATAGCAATCCAGGAGTAACGCATGCAAATAACCAGGTACAAAAAGATCCAAGTTATCTTTATGGTAAAGGGTTGGTAATGCTCAATTACCAATTTAAACAACTGCCGCCCAACACTTTTCATTACCTTTTTAAATTTGACTACTTTGATTTTTTTGTAAAAAGAGATCCCAGATATTCATATAGCTCTAAAAGATTTGATATAGAATATTATCAGTCGGCAAAAAGACTCAATAAATTAATAACTGAATATTTTAGTACACCACATAATACCTATTCTAAATGACACCATGCTACATTGGTAGTAAATTCTTTGCCCCTCCTGTGGAGCATTAATGTAACATAGGTACCGGATTCCTGATCGTAATCTGCACTTTCCAAAAGATTGCTTTTTGATTCATCTCCTGAATTTGTGCTAAATAAATAATATTTTTTCACTACACGATCCTGATCCATTTTATAATAAAATGCGTCTGTATAAAAAAATGCTTTCTTATAATCGTAATCTGATACATAAGCACCTGGGCTATCTATTGTATTGTTATAATTTTTTGCAAAGTCGTTGTAAAATATGTAGTAGCGATCATTGTTGTTATAACACGTTATTGACGCAAATTGGTCCTGGAAATTTAAAGTAGGGTTTCGCCTGAATAAATATTTAGAAACGCCCCTATCTGAAATTTCTGTAGGACTTAGAAGGCCATTTATAATCTGTGTTTTAGGTAATGCTATACCCCAGCTCTCTCCGCCAGTATCATCGTATTGTGTGATACCAATGGCACCAAGATCAGTTACCCGGGATGAAGATTGGATATTTATGTTAGTATTGCGAGCATACTCTTCGTATATAACAGTAGTTAGCCCCACTGCATTTGTAAACATTTTTACCGGGATGCCTGCAAAAGAACTATAGGGAACGTTGAAATGTCGGATGTAATCATTTATCTTATTATTCACCAACATTGAGGCTCGTATATTTAAATTAGTGGAGTCGAAAATAAAAAGATAAGGATTCAGGAAACGAAGTAAATTCATATTCCCATCCTGAAATAATGTTTCCTGACTCGAAGCCTCTAGTAAAAGATTAAGATGTCGGTGAGCTGAATCTACTGTGAAATTTGTGTAGTAGGGAATTATATCATCCGGTATATCCGATGCAACAGTAAGGAACCGATCACGACTTTTAGGCAGGTATGCAAATACCAGACGACGGGAGTAAATAGAAGTAAGATAAGAAGCCCGATTCGCCTTTAAATTGGCCAAACATAATGTAATACACGCTGTTCCATCGGTAGCAATATTAACGTCTTCCAATGTAAGATATTCAAACCCATCTATGTTAATATTGAGCGGGATATCCCTAACCATTTCATTTTTCTCATTGTACTGTAACAGCTCTATTTTAGATGAAGGATGTCTTTTGACGTCTCTATAGCAAAAAATAGAATAATTGTCTGAATTCTGGTCTTTTAAAACGTAGCATTGAGTGATATTACCTAAACTGGTGGACTGAACAATAATTTTCTCTTCGATCAAGCTGGCATTTGTTGCATCTATTCTTAATCTTATCAAAGATTGTCGATTATCTACTGCCTGTTCAATAAATAATACTGCTTCATTGTTTACTTCGAATATGCCTTTTATTTCGGAGCGGTCGAGCGCATTAATGTCCAGAATTTTGCAAATGTGCTTTTCACTGGCAATTTCTTTGTGTGATTTGTCGAACACTTTAACCACAATGCCTTTCCTTGGCTCAAAATGAAAAAGCATTGTGTTGCCATTTTTCATTAGTAGCAATTTGTTCCAGCCTTCTAAAGGAATACTAACTGATGCACTTGTATCGTAATTAGTTTGAGAGAAAGATGAAAAAGACAAGAAAGACAATAGTAAGGTTATGATATATTTCATATTATATAGGTTTGGCATTAAATATCTATCTTAAATGTAATAATAAGAGTTGTTAAATGAAACCCAAAACCTGCTATGATGCCACACTAGACCTCGTGTATGCAATAAGTGCATCATAATATAAATCATAGCTTCCTGAAGATATGAATAAGTATAAATAGGGATCAACAAGCTCCAGTTCCATAAGTAGAAAAGTTTCATTAACGATTGTACCATCTACACGGATATACAAGCAGTTTTGGGCGAAGTTGTCAATGTATTTTTGAATAGAGAGTAATAGCTCTGCCGATGGTGTAAAAGGATGAATAGTCCCTCCGAGGTGCTCCTGGGTTCTAAAGTCTCCGGACTTAGGCCTTTTTATTACAGAATGACTAAATGCACCATTAAAAAACATGAATGAAACTTCACCCGATTGCTGAATTTCCTTTAAAAACGGCTGCACCATGTAATCACCTTCTTTTAAAAGATCATTTATTAACGGGGTGAATTGTTCGGCTTCATCAACGCTTACAGCAAAGGTGTTTTTGGAGCTTGCACTAATACATGGCTTGACTACAATCTTTTCTGTATTTAATGAATAGAAACAATTTTTGAAATCTATGTTACTACCCTTTTCCAGATATATTGTTTCAATAACGTTCAAGCCTGCATCAGCTATATCTTTCAGATAATGCTTATCTATATTCCATCTGATAGTATTTGTGGAATTTAACAACCGTACATTCAATGAATCTAACTTATCAAGCCATGATCTGAATTGATCTATCTTCTCAACATAATCCCAAGGTGCTTTTAATATTACATTATCATAGCGCTCCCATTCTATCGTAGGATCTGACCATACTTCTGAATGAACATCTACACCCTTTTCTTTTAGAAATTCAAAAAGCTCCTCATTCTCGAGATCTGCCAGACCGTATTCCCCTTTATTGCTATAACATACGTAGGCTGTTTTCATGTTATTCTCTTACTTACAATTACAAATAGAAGTAAAATAATACAAAAAATAATGCCTTACTAACCAGTAAGGCATTTAAATTTACTGAGGTCGAGAGCGGATTCGAACCGCTGTATAAGGTTTTGCAGACCTCTGCCTAGCCACTCGGCCACCCGACCTTTCCAAGGGATGCAAATGTAGTAAAAAATCGTTTCTTTACAATTGTAAATTCAAAAAAATGAATACTATTGGTGCTTCCGAATTAATTATTACCAATCGTGGCACTATTTACCACCTCGACCTGACACCTGAACAGGTAGCAGATACAATCATTACTGTCGGCGACCCTGCACGGGTAGCAATAGTATCGCAATTTTTTGACAGGGTAGAACACAAAGTACAACATCGTGAATTCATCACTCATACAGGTTATTTAGGGAAAAAACGAATGACTGTGGTAAGCAGTGGTATTGGCCCTGATAATATTGATATTGTAATAAATGAGCTGGATGCTCTTGTGAATATTGATTTTAATACGCGACAAATAAAAGAGGTTAAAAAGTCAATTTCCATATTTCGCATGGGTACTTGCGGAGCATTACAAAATGATGTACCAGTGGATAGTATGGTGATATCATCTCACGCTATAGGCCTGGATAATTTGTTGCATTATTACAAGCTTGCCAACAATTCGGATGAAATCTACATTCTGGACGAATTTCAAAAGCACACCGGCATGAATGGGAAACCCATCTGGCCATATATAGCAGAAGGAAGCATATCGTTACGCAAACACTTTGGCAAAGAATATATACAAGGCATCACCGTTACATGCCCGGGATTTTATGGTCCACAAGGGCGTATATTAAGAGGAAATATTTCTTTTCCCAATCTTATAGATTCATTAAGTTCATTCCAAAGCAGGAATACGAGAATCATTAATTTTGAAATGGAAACTTCTGCTATATATGGGCTGGGTAAAGTTCTTGGTCATTATTGTTTGTCCATCAATACCGTTGTATTTAACCGTATTCAACAAAAAAATACGATGGATAAAGAAAGAGCTATAACCAATATGATAAAACACTCTTTAGAAATTATAGAAAAGATATAGCAGAAAGGTTTAAAACTATTCGCCCTACTCCTTACTTTTACACGATGTACCCCGATTTCCAATATCTTCTTCATGGCATTTTTGGTGTAGACATGCCTGAATGGCTCAGTATTTTTAAAACTTTTGGATTTTTCGTAGCTCTGGCTTTTCTCGGAGCCGCATGGACTCTTACACAGGAATTAAAAAGGAAAGAACAACAAGGCCTTTTGATACCAACAATAGTACCTGTAGAAGTTGGGAAGCCAGCCTCCGCTAATGAATTGTTTTGGTCTGTGTTATTAGGATTTGTCCTGGGTTATAAGATTGGTGGAATTATCGGAGACCTGAAAGATGTTACTCCTAACCCACTAGGTTATATTTTCTCAATAAAAGGAAGCCTCCTGGTTGGCATTTTGGGTGCATTAGTGTTGGGATACTCAAAATATATTGAAAAGAAAAAAAGACAACTGCCCGAACCTGTAATAAAGAAAGTTGCTATCTACCCTCACCAGCGCATTGGTGAAATGGTTGTGATAGCGGCAGTTGGCGGACTAATAGGAGCTAAAATTTTTAATGCTTTTGAAAGCTGGGATGATTTTATAAGAGATCCCGCTGGCAACCTTCTATCATCAAGTGGTCTTACATTTTATGGTGGCCTGATAGTGGCAACAGCAGCCTTTTACTATTATGCGCGTAAGTATAAAATACCTTTTCACCATTTGTGCGATGCTATAGCTCCCGGACTAATGCTTGCCTATGGCTTCGGGCGCTTTGGCTGTCAGTTTTCAGGTGATGGTGACTGGGGAATATTTAACAGCGCATACGTTACGCAACCAGATAATTCTTTGAGGCTGTCAAGCCGCGGCGATTATATGCACTCGCTTTATTACAACAGAGAATATTTTCTTCACTACCTGAATTATCCTAATTACATAAGTGTGCCTAATGCACATGTGGCTGCACCAAGCTGGCTTCCTCAATGGATGTTCGCAATGAATTTTCCGCACAACGTTGCACATGAAGGCATTGCTATAGCTGGCTGTACAGGAGATTATTGTTCGGTGCTTCCTGTGGGTGTTTTCCCGACTTCTTTTTATGAAGCCATTACCTGTATTATACTGTTTTTTGTATTGTGGTCTATTCGCAAGCGCATCAAATACCCGCTTCATTTATTTGGCATCTACCTGATCTTAAATGGCATTGAGCGATTTTTAATTGAAACAATCCGCGTGAACTATAAATATAATCTTGGATTTATTCATCCTTCACAAGCTGAAATAATATCGACCCTACTTGTAATAGCAGGAATATGTATTCTTTTATTTTACAAAAAGAAGAATGAAATAGTTTCTGAAAAAGTTGTGATCACCCCTTCGCAATAATCCTATTGCAAAGCCGAGAAATATCAGAACCGGTTATGCCTTACCAGTCTATACCTAATGCCTACTGTGGCGTTATATGCCATTGCCTGGTAATGCAGTTTTTCAGTAGAGTGTATCATCGGTGCCTGAGCGTCGTAAGAGAGATTGTAATAACGTAATGCCGCTTCTATATTTACTCCTAACCTGGAAGTGATACCATATACATAACCTAATTGCCCTCCTACAACAGGACCTAAGCCACCGTCGGGAGCTTCGTACGATTCGTTTTGCCCATATATGGCTTTATAGTTTCTTGCTACACCATAACCGGCCGCAACACCAAGATAGAGATAACTATTAATCAAGTTCCACTTGCCGTTAAATACGACGCTTAATGAAGATGCTATTTTTGAATACACAAATTTTTTTCCATCATTCCCTATCGTACTCCCATGATAGTAAGAATATGATGTACTTGATTTATCAGATAACTCTAAAGCATCTATTTGTAAGCCTGCCTGCCAATGGCCTAAAACGCTATAGAGTGCATTTATATGCCCTGCATAATTTAGAGTTGGCTGGTTACCCTTATAAAAAACATTACCTGTCGGTTCGCTATTCATGCCTACACCGGCATTTACTCCAAAAGAAATGTGTTGTGCGTAAGATAAGCAAGGTAAAATAAGAAAAAGGAAAACGAGAGATCTTTTCATGAGTTTGTATTTGTTAACTCAAAAATAAAACAGAGTTTATTGTAAATTAACAGGAGTGGACTAATAAAAAATATTTTATTCCATCTCCACCATTATATATTGTCTTTATTATACTTACGCCTTTAGTTGTACAAAAATATATTCTATTTCTATTCTTCATTTTTCAAGAGCACTTCTATTTCTTATGTTTTTAATATACAAAAAGCCTCTGGCAATGCTTGCCAGAGGCTTTAAAAAAAATAGCAAAGTATATTACATGCGCGTAAATTTCACTTCAAGCATTTTAAAATCCTGCCCGTTTGCGCTGGTGTACATATCCATCATTTGATTGTTATCATCAATTACTTTAAACACTTCTCTTACCGGCATGTCTTTTCCTGTTGACGGATCAGTTTCGCTGCCTGTAAAAGTAATGCTCTTGCTTGCATCATCCCATGTACCTTCCATAGTCATCATACCAGTACCCATATTATCTATCCAGCTATTGATGAATTTCTTTTTAGCATTGTCGTAAGCCAAAGTACTAATACCTTCGAATGGCATATTCATCATATTGCCATGAAACATTGATTGCTGATAGCGACCGCCTAATATCATAGTGTTTTCACACGTACCTTCGCTCTTTTGAGGCTCAGTATTTGGAGCCATCCACATACTTGTTTCGGTTTTCCATTTTCCGTTGCTTTTTGCCAGCATTTCATGCACCTTTCCGGGTGTCATATAATCCATCCAGGCTTTCATTTCAGGACTGTTGTTAGCGTCACTACCGGACTGAGCCATAGTACCTGAAGCCGTAAAACAAATAACGGTTGTAAATAAGATGATAATTTTTCTCATGTTCAATTATATTTAGAAAATCAAAAATAGTAATAAGTATTAATATATCTATTAAGATGTTGTTATCTAATTGCCTGCACAAACAGGATATAATATAAACCATTGTGTTTCAATAGTTCTTAAGAAGGGCATGGATTTTTTATGTTAAGCATTATGGAAGTTGAGATCAAAATAACCAAGCGAAAATTGGAAAGCCTGGCAGATAATGCAATAAAAAGTGCAGAGGCTATCAACCTTGTATATGTAACAGATGCTGAGAAAGGAATTACACGCATTAAAAAAAGAGACGAGTTTATTTACCTATACAACGATAAGAAAGTTGAAGACGAAGAGATTTTAATACGCATAAAACGCCTTGTAATTCCGCCTGCCTGGCAACAAGTATGGATATGCGCCGTAGCTAATGGGCATCTGCAAGCGACAGGATTAGATGCTATGAACAGAAAGCAATATAAGTATCACACTCTTTGGAATACATTACGCAACCATACAAAGTTTTATCATCTTTTTGAATTTGGCAAAGCACTTCCGGCTATCAGGAATAGGTTAAACAAAGATCTCGCTCAACAAACACTTACACAGGAAAAAGTCTTGGCCGCGATCATATCCCTTATGCAGGAAACCAATATACGCATAGGTAATACAATGTATGAAAAGCTATATGGCTCCTTTGGATTAACCACATTAAAAGATAAACATGTAAAGATTGAAGGCAGTAACCTGCAATTCAGCTTTAGAGGGAAAAAGGGTATTTACCACAATGTGTCTTTAAAAAATAAAAAACTGGCAAGGATAGTGAAACAATGTCGTGATATTCCGGGTAAAGAATTATTCCAATATTATGACGACCATGGAGAAAGAAAAAGTATTGATTCAGGAATGGTTAATAATTATATCAAAGAAATAAGCGGAGGACACTTTACTGCAAAAGATTTCAGGACATGGGCCGGTTCCCTGCATGCATTAGAGGCATTCAAATCATTAGGATGCTGCGATACAATTACAGAAACAAAAAAGAAAATAGTAGAAGCTCTCGATATGGTAGCCGAACAGCTTGGTAATACAAGGGCTGTTTGCAAAAAATATTATGTGCATCCTTCCATTATAGATCATTACAGCAATAATACGCTCGACAAATACCTGAAGCTGTTAGAAACTACACAGGCAGATCCTGAGTTATCAGGATTATCAGCAGAAGAAAAAGTATTAATGAAAATGCTTGAAGATGCAGGCTCAATTGTTATTGCTGCATAAAAATCATACAGCAATATTTGCTTCAGAGTAAGAGCTGCTATTTAATTCTTTATTTGCCTGTTCTGCTTGTTCAATTGGTGCGAAATTGGATAGGGCCTCCCCTCTACCTTTACGCACTACGGTAGTATGCTCAAAATGCGCTGAAGGTTTACCATCAGCAGTTACTACAGTCCAGCCATCTTCCATAGTATAAACTTCACGTGTGCCCAGATTTATCATCGGCTCTATAGCCAATACCGTACCCTCTTGCAGCCTCTTTCCATCTCCACGGCGACCGTAATTAGGCACTTGCGGATCTTCATGCAATTTCTTACCAACGCCATGCCCAACTAATTCTCTCACAACTCCATATCCATTTTCTTTTGCAGTAAATTGCTCAATAGCAAAGGAAATATCACCTACCCTGTTCCCATCTTTAGCTTGTGCTATACCGCGAAATAATGATTCTTTTGTAACTCTCAGTAATTTAAGTATTTCAGGCTTCACATTGCCAATAGCAAAAGTATAAGCGTGGTCTCCATGAAAGCCATTCATAAACACACCACAGTCTACAGAAACAATATCACCATCCTTCAGCTCATATTCACCTGGAATGCCGTGCACCACTACCTGGTTAACAGAAATGCATAATGCAGCGGGATATCCATGATATCCTTTAAAGGACGGGACACCACCATTATCGTGAATAAATTGGTCAGCCATCTTATCAATGGAAGCTGTGGTGATGCCGGGCTTTAAAAATTTTGCCACCTCTGTTAAGGTGGCAGTAACCATTAAAGCACTTTTTCTTATTAATTCGATTTCTTCGTTACTTCTTATATGTATCATACTCACAAGCAAAAATTAGATTGCACCACTGCTAACAGCAGAACGTCCCGAAAGACGGCCGGTCTTCATCAGACCATCGTAATGGCGCATTAATAAATGGCTTTCGATTTGCTGTAATGTATCAAGAATTACACCTACACCGATCAGCATGGAAGTACCACCGTAGAATGATGCAAAACCACTTGTAACACCTAATAGGGATGCAATGCCCGGAAGAATACCGGCTATAGCCAAAAATACAGAACCTGGAAGTGTAATACGATCCATGATAGTACCTATATAATTTGCAGTAGCCTCACCAGGTTTTACACCGGGAATAAAGCTGTTGTTACGCTTCAGGTTATCAGCCATTTCAGTCGGGTTGAAGATCAACGCGGTATAGAAATAGGTGAAGAGTATTACCATTATGGCATAGATAAGATTATACACGAACGATGTATGATCTGATAATGCACGGACAAGAGAGTTCCCATTCTCACTGCTGGTAAAACCAACGATAGTAGCCGGAATAAACATGATAGCCTGCGCAAAGATGATAGGCATTACACCTGCTGAGTTCACCTTTAAAGGAATGAAATCACGGGAACCGCTTACTTCGCGTGCTGCATTACTGCTGCCAATTATACGACGTGCATAATTCAATGGTATTTTACGCACACCTTCCGTAAGTAATATTAAGCCTACAATAACAGCAATGAATATAGCCATTTCGATGAGGAAGATCAATAATCCACCGCCACCACCAAGGTTCTTAGCACTAAACTCCTGAGCCATTGATGCTGGGAGACGAGCAAGGATACCCACCATGATTATGAGTGAGGTACCATTTCCAATTCCTTTATCAGTAATTTTTTCACCTAACCACATTACAAACAATGAACCTGAAGTGAGCACAACTACTGTTGATAACCAGAAAAGGAATGGACCAAATTCTGCAACGATTGCAGGACCGCTTTGTGTACGCAAATAAGCCACGTAAGCACTTGCCTGAAAAGCAGTAACCACTACTGTTATATAACGTGTGTATTGGTTAATTTGGCGACGGCCGCTTTCTTCACGCTGCATTTTGGCCACCTGGGGAATAACGATACCCGCCAGCTGCATAAAGATAGATGCAGATATATAAGGCATTACCCCCAAAGCAAAAATAGATGCACGACTGAACGCACCACCGGCAAACATATTAAACAAGCCAAGTAAACCTTCCGTACTACCACCTAAAGAGAGTAAAGTAGGGTTGATGCCTGGCAAAGTAATATAACATCCCGCACGGTATATCAAAGTCAATAATAACGTATATAGGATACGCTTGCGGAGCTCTTCAATACTCCAGATATTTTTAAGCGTTTCAATGAGTTTCTTCACGGAGCTGTTGTTGATCTAAAATGAAATGCGAATAAACGATAAAAGACGCACTTCTCCAAATACGTCTTTCTATGGTATAATTGTTTTTAAATAAGCTCTACGGTACCGCCAGCGGCCTCAATAGCTTCCTTAGCTTTTGCACTTACCTTGTTCACTTTGAATGGGATATTAGCTTTTAATTCTCCGCTTCCCAAAACCTTCACAAGATCAGTACGGCTAATCAGACCATTTATGTATAAATTGTCTAATGTAAATTCTTTTATATCATATTTTTCAATCAGGAAATCAAGCTGACCCAGGTTAAATACTTTATATTCTACACGGTTAATATTTTTGAAACCGCGCTTGGGCATGCGACGCTGGATAGGCATCTGTCCACCTTCGTGTCCTTTCTTTTGCTTATAACCAGAACGGGATTGATGACCTTTGTTACCTTTTGTAGACGTACCACCATGTCCACTACCTTCACCACGACCGATACGTTTTGTTTTCTGAGTAGAACCTTCTGCAGGTTTTAGATTGTGTAATTGCATTTCTTACAATTTTTGAACTTGCGCGGAATGTATAACCGCTCGCAAATTGATTAATAAATTATTTTACTTCTACTACTTTCACAAGGTGATGTACAGCTTGTACCATACCCAATATTTGTGGAGTAGCTTCTACCTCTACTGAATTGTAGAGCTTACGCAGGCCAAGCGCCTTAAGGGTGCGTTTTTGACGCTCCGGACGGTCGATGCCGCTTTTTACCTGTGTTATTTTGATCTTAGCCATGACGCTATATAAATTCAAAAGTTATTATTCTGTTTATAAATTCCACCTCTACTCTTTGATCTCTACTGATATACGTATTGTTGACGATAAAAGTTGATGCCCGCCGGACTTTAACATTTAAGCCGAAGGCCAACTATAAGCTATCCTATCCGTTAAATACTTTCTTCAGATTTACATTGCGATGCTTAGCAACTTGTATAGGCTCACGAAGCATACTCAATGCAAGGAAGGTAGCTTTTACCACATTGTGTGGGTTAGCTGAACCTAATGATTTTGAAAGCACGTCTGTGATACCAGCAGCCTCAAGTACAGCGCGCATACTACCTCCGGCAATTACACCGGTACCATGTGCAGCTGGTTTGATCAAAACCTTTGCAGCGCCTTCTTTAGCAAGCTGGTCGTGAGGTATAGTACCATTCATTACAGGTACTTTGATGAGGTTCTTCTTAGCATCATCAATACCTTTAGTAATAGCTTCCTGTACTTCTTTTGCTTTACCCAGTCCATGACCAACTACACCATTGCCATTACCTACAACTACAAGTGCTGAAAAGCTGAAAGCACGGCCACCTTTTGTGGTTTTTACCACACGGTTTATAGCCACTACCTTTTCATGCAGTTCCAGGTCCCCGGCTTTTACGCGATTAAATTGTGTCTTCGCCATATATTCTTAATTAGTTGCTGTGTGCTCACCAGCCTTTATCACAGCTTACTTATTATTTTTAATATTTTATAATTAGAGTTTCAATCCACCTTCACGTGCTCCATCGGCTACAGCCTTCACACGGCCATGATACAGGTAACCACCACGGTCGAAAACACATGTTTCGATACCCAGATCTTTAGCTTTTTGTGCAATAGCTTTTCCAACCAATAGAGATTTTTCAACCTTATTACCTTTCTGAGCAGTAATATCCTTTTCACGGGAACTAGCAGCAGCAAGAGTAGTGCCTGTATTATCGTCTATCAATTGCACATAAATATCTTTATTGCTACGAAATACAGAAAGGCGTGGCTTTGCAGCTTCTCCATGCAATTTCTTGCGAATGCGCCAACGCAATTTCTGACGACGGATTACTTTTTGATCAAGTGACATATACTTCTTTTTTACGGGCTCATGCTGCTTGTCGCAATATGGCTACCGGATTTTTAAATTTATTAACATAAGCAATTCTCCCCTTACAGGGAGAATTAATATTATTTACCAGCAGACTTACCGGCTTTACGGCGAACTGTTTCGTCTGAGTAGCGCACCCCTTTACCCTTGTATGGTTCTGGTTTACGCAGGCTGCGGATCTTTGCAGCTACTTGTCCTAACAGTTGTTTGTCTATTGATTCAAGAATTATTTTTGGGTTCTGACCTTTTTCTGCAGTAGCAGAAGCTTTGATCTCTTTAGGAAGCTCAACAATAATATTGTGAGAAAAACCTAAAGATAGATCTACCTGCTGCCCCTGAACAGTGGCACGATAACCTACCCCTACCAATTCCAGTTCGCGTTTAAAACCTTCGGTAACGCCGGTCATCATGTTTGCTATCAGTGCACGGTATAAGCCATGCAATGCGCGGTGACGAATCTGGTCTGTAGGACGTTCGATGATGATCTCACCATCCTGAACGCTTACTTTAATATCACGGTCAATCGCTTGTGTCAATTCACCTTTTGGTCCTTTCAGGACAATTTCGTTGTGTGTTGTAACGGTTGCTGTAACACCTTTTGCAACTGTCACCGGTTTCTTACCTATACGAGACATTGTATCGTTGTTTATTGTTAAAATCGAACCTGATCGGTCAGCCTGGTAAGCCCGGCTTAATGTATCAGACCCGCTGAATTATTATTAAAAGAACTAAATCACTACTAGTAAACGTAACACATTACTTCACCACCTACGTTCTGTGTGCGGGCTTCCTTATCAGTCATTACTCCCTTTGAAGTAGAGACAATTGCAATACCTAAGCCATTCTGTACACGATGAATTTCATTAGGCTTTGCATATTGGCGTAAGCCCGGACGGCTTACACGTTCCAAAGATCTGATAGCCGGCTCTTTAGATTGCGCATCATATTTCAATGCTATCTTAATAAGGCCCTGCTTGTTATCATCTTCAAATTTGTATTTCAGGATATAACCTTTTTCATACAGAATTTCGGTCATACGCTTTTTTACATTTGAAGCCGGGATTTCCACGATACGATGGCGTGCCATTTGTGCGTTGCGGATACGAGTCAGGAAATCTGCTATTGGATCTGTTACCATTTTTCTTTTTAAGTTTTGTAAATAAAAATTGTCACCGGTTTCAGGATATGTATCCCGACCTGGAAACGTTTATAAATTACCAGCTTGCTTTACGAACACCTGGTATTTTGCCATCGAGCGCCATGTCACGGAATACTACACGGCATACACCAAACTGACGCATGTAACCTCTTGGGCGACCTGTCAGTTGGCAACGGTTCTTCAAGCGCACACGAGAAGAGTTCTTTGGAAGTTTATCCAAAGCAGCATAATCTCCGGCAGCTTTCAGAGCAGCACGCTTTTCAGCGAATTTTGCTACCATGCGTTCACGTTTGCGTTCGCGGGCTTTTACTGATTCTTTTGCCATTTGCTATCTTTATTCAGAATTATTGATTGTCTTTCTTAATGTTCTTAAAAGGCATTCCAAGCTCTTTCAGCAGTTCGTAGGCCTCTTCGTTTGTCCTGGCTGTCGTCACAAATGTGATATCCATACCACTGATCTTATTTACCTTGTCGATATTGATCTCAGGGAAAATGATCTGCTCTGTGATACCCACTGTATAGTTACCACGACCATCGAAAGATTTATCATTGATACCTTTGAAATCACGTACACGAGGTAAAGAAACCGCGATAAAGCGATCCAGGAACTCGTACATATTAACACTGCGAAGTGTAACACGGCAGCCAATAGGCATTGCTTTACGCAATTTAAAGTTTGATATATCTTTCTTAGAAAGTGTAGGTACAGCTTTCTGACCGGTGATCTGTGTCATTTCATTCACAGCGTCATCAATCATTTTCTTATCAGATACAGACCCTTTTACACCCTGGTTCAGACATATCTTTACAAGGCGTGGGCACTGCATAACTGTAGAATACCCGAATTTCTTCATCAATGCGGGCACGACTTCCTCTTTATACTTTTTCTGTAAACGAGGACTATATATTGTATTCGTTGCCATTATTTAATCTCCTCCCCTGTTGTTTTAGAGATGCGTACAAAATTTCCTCCGTCGCGTTCGCGTTTGATACGTGCAGGTGCTTTTGATTTTGCATCCCATAACATCACATTAGAGATGTGTATAGGTGCTTCTTCCTGTACGATGCCCCCTTGAGGATTCTGGGCATTTGGCTTCAGGTGTTTGGTTACCATATTTACTCCTTCAATAAGCACGCGTGCTTCAGCAGGATAAACGGCCAATACCTTATGTGGTTTACTGCGGTCTTTATCATCACCGGCAATAACGACCACATTGTCGCCTTTCTTAATATTGAACTTAGGTTGAAATCTCTTTTTCACAGTTACTATGAATTAGCGTTGTTTCCACATCCCTGAAACGGGCTGCAAAAGTACAACATTTTTACAATACTTCTGGTGCCAGGGAAACAATTTTCATATATCCCTTATCGCGCAATTCGCGGGCTACTGGTCCGAAAATACGAGTACCACGTGGTTCGTCTGAATTGTTCAACAATACGACTGCATTGTCATCAAAGCTGATATAGGAACCATCTCTGCGACGGAGCTTGTTCTTAGTGCGAACAATAACGGCCTTTGAAACGGTACCTTTCTTCATACCGCCGCCAGGGAGAGCATCTTTTACAGATACCACTATCTTATCTCCAATACCGGCATATACTTGTCCCGAATTGCCCAACACGCGAATGCAAAGCACTTCCTTTGCACCACTGTTGTCGGCTACATTGAGCCGGGATTCTTGTTGTATCATCTTTAAATAAGATTACTTAGCTTTTTCAATAATTTCTACCAGGCGCCAGCGTTTTGTTTTGCTCATGGGGCGCGTTTCCATAATGCGCACTACGTCACCGATACCGGCTGCATTTTGCTCGTCGTGTGCATGGAATTTGGTTGTTTTCTTCAGGAACTTACCATAAATGGGGTGCTTTACCTTACGCTCAACAGCTACAGTGATGGTTTTAGCCATCTTGTTGCTGCTCACTACCCCGATACGGGTTTTCCTGCTTTTTCTTTCTTCAGTCATTGTTGTTGACATCTATAAAAAATTTTAAAAACCTAATGCTCTTCTACGCTGTTCTGTTTTCATACGCGCAATATTGCGGCGCAGCTGGCGAATTGTAAGCGGATTTTCAATTGGGTTAACCGCATGGCTGAAGTGTAATTTCTTCAGGCGCACTTCTTCATCACCAATCTTGTCGGCCAGCGTCTGATCATCCAGCGAGCGATAATCCTCAACCTTCGCTTTTTTTGCTTTTGCCATTGTTACTTTTATTTTTTAGTCGTTAGCAGTTAGTCATAAGTCTAAAAATCTCTTACACGAATTCCGAACAACTAACTTTTATAATTTATTTATTGTTTCACCAACTTCACTGTTCCAACTCACTTTATATTATCATTATGCACCTGCATAATCCCTGCGAACTACAAACTTTGTTTTGATAGGCAGTTTTTGTGCAGCCAGTTCAAAAGCTTCCTGTGCTACCTGCTGAGGTACACCGTCTATTTCAAACATGATCAATCCCGGTTTCACAACAGCAGCCCAGAATTCCAGGTTACCTTTACCTTTACCCATACGCACTTCGAGAGGCTTGCGGGTAATTGGCTTATCAGGGAAGATCCGTATCCACACATTACCTTCACGCTTCATATGGCGGGTCAAAGCCTGGCGCGCAGCTTCTATCTGGCGGTTGGTGATCCATTTGGGTTCCAACGCTTTAAGACCAAAGGAACCGAACGCAATAGTTGTACCACGCTGAGCATTTCCTTTTATCCTGCCTTTATGAGCTTTACGATGTTTTGTTTTTTTCGGTTGTAACATTGTTACAAGTTTTTATAAAGTATTCTAAGAATATTTTTTATTATCGATGTCCTCCGCCTCCGCGATTACCACCGCCACGATTTCCACCGCCTCCGCGATTGCCACCACGATCTCTATCTCCTCCGCCACCACGGCGTTCTCCACGTTCGCGATCACCACTACCACGGTTTTCTCCACCCTGGAAGCCTGCAGCACGATTGCCACGGTTGTCAGAACCTGCAGAGAAGTTAGGATTCAGATCACGTTTGCCTAACACTTCACCTTTACAGATCCATACTTTGATACCTATTTTACCATATACAGTAAGAGAGAAAACAGAAGCATAATCAATATCCATGCGGAAAGTATGCAATGGAGTACGGCCTTGTTTAAATTCTTCGGTACGGGCAATTTCAGCACCTGCCAAACGTCCGCTTACCTTGATCTTAATACCTTCAGCTCCCATACGCATTGCAGTAGAGATAGCCATCTTTACAGCACGCTTGTAGCTTACACGGCTCTCGATCTGACGGGCGATCGTTTCACCTACTATATTAGCATCCAGTTCAGGACGGCGGATCTCCATAATGTTGATCTGCACGTCTTCTTTCCCTGTCAGCTTCTTAAGCTCTTCTTTGATACGATCCACTTCTGCACCGCCTTTACCTATAATGATACCAGGCTTTGAAGTATGGATGGTAACTATCAGTTTACCCAAAGTGCGCTCAATAACTATACGTGAGATACCACCTTTGTTGATACGCGCATTCAGGTAAGTGCGGATTTTATGGTCTTCAACCAGTTTCTGACCAAAATCCTTTTTGTCACCATACCACATTGAGTCCCATCCGCGGATGATGCCCAACCTGTTACCTATAGGATTAGTTTTTTGACCCATTCTTTATATTATTAAGATTGAATGTTTGAATTTTCTACGTTAGCGTTTACTGCATTACGGCTATCCACTATAATAGTGATGTGATTACTGCGTTTGCGTACACGGTAAGCACGGCCCTGGGGAGCTGGTTGCATCCGTTTCAGAACGCGACCGCCATCTACAAATATGGTCTTAACATACAGGTCAGCACCGGCAACGTCAACACCTTCGTTCTTCACTCTCCAGTTTGCTACAGCACTCAGCAACAGCTTTTCCATAGGAACAGACGGATGCTTGGTGCTGAATTTCAACGTATTCAGCGCTTTTTCTACGTCCACGCCGCGTATCAGATCTGCCAACAGGCGCATCTTGCGGGGTGATGTAGGATAATTTCGTAAGCGAGCTACAGCTTCCATTTTACTTTATTTGTTCTTATTATAGACTCCGCCAGAAGACGGTAATCAAATTATTTATTATTGTTTTGTTCCGCTATGACCTTTGAAGTTGCGCGTTGGTGCAAATTCACCCAGTTTGTGGCCTACCATGTATTCAGTCACATATACAGGAATGAATTTGTTACCATTGTGCACTGCGAAAGTTTGACCTACAAAATCAGGCGTGATGGTAGAGCGGCGGCTCCATGTCTTCACAACACCTTTTTTTGCTTTGCCTTCGTTTACGGCTAAAACTTTACGTTCCAGCTTCGCATCTACATAAGGTCCTTTTTTAATTGAACGAGCCATTATTATTGACTTATTTTATTTTGTTTACCTTTTCCCTTTTACGGGATAAGGAATTAAAGTTTTTTACCGTTTTTGCGTTGAATGATCAGCTTATCAGATCCTTTCTCTTTACGTGTTTTCAAACCTTTGGCATATTTACCGGTACGGCTGCGTGGATGTCCACCTGAAGCCTTACCTTCCCCACCACCCATTGGGTGATCTACAGGGTTCATTGCTACACCGCGGTTGCGTGGACGGATACCTTTCCAGCGGTTACGGCCTGCTTTACCCTTAGATTCCAGCCCATGGTCGCTGTTCGATACAATACCTACAGTTGCCATGCAAGTGCTCAGCACTTTACGCAATTCACCTGAAGGCATTTTCAACACACAGTATTTTTCTTCTTTAGCGTTCAGTTGGGCATAAGTACCTGCAGAACGAGCCAGGGCACCACCACGGCCGGGTTGCATTTCTATATTATGCACAACAGTACCTAAAGGCATATTCTTAAGTAATAATGCATTACCCACTTCAGGAGCCACACTATCACCACTTATAACCTTAGAACCAACTTCCAGCCCCTGCGGAGCAATGATGTAGCGTTTTTCGCCATCTACATAGCTAAGCAGTGCGATGAAAGCAGAACGGTTAGGATCATATTCAATGGTCTTTACCGTTGCGGAAATATCTTTTTTATTACGCTTGAAATCGATGATACGGTACATTTTCTTATTACCGCCACCAATGTAGCGCATAGCACGACGGCCCTGAGCGTTACGGCCACCTGTACCACTTAGTGGTTCCAGCAGGCTTTTTTCAGGCTCTGATGTAGTAACTTCTTTATAAGCGTTACCTATTCTCCAACGTGTTCCGGCTGTTACCGGCTTATATTTACGTAATGCCATTTTCTTTTACTTTTTCAGATCTATAGTGAAAATAAATCTATCGAATCTCCTTGAGCAAGTGTTACCACTGCTTTTTTATATGATGGCTTGCGGCCAGACAAAAAACCTGCTTTGGTATAGCGTGTTTTGTTTTTAGCAGGGACCACTACTGTATTTACATCAGCAACTTTTACCCCGTAAAATTCTTCCACAGCCTTCTTGATTTCCAGCTTGTTGGCAGCCTTTCCTACCATGAAGGTATAACGGCCACTTTTTTCCATCTGGCTGTTTACCTTTTCAGTAATTATCGGCTTTATCAACACATCAGAGAATTTCATTTTATTAGTATTTCGAGTTACGAAAATTTTATTATTTTAATTGCTTTCTACTCAGCAACAGCAGGTTCTTCATTGAACAACTTAGCTGCGCTTTCACTGAATATGATCATTCCAGCATTGGTAAGATCATACACATTCATATCACTTAGCACTATCGTTTTATTATTCTGCAGGTTACGTCCGCTCAGGTATACATTAGCATCATACTCAGGTAATACTACCAGTGTCCTTCTGCTATCACCACGAAGTACGTTCAGCGTTGCTGAAAAATCCTTAGTCTTTGGCGCTTCCAATGTCCAGTCTTCCACTATCACGATCTTGCTTTCCTTTGCTTTATGAGCAAGGGCAGATATCTTGGCAAGGTCCTTTACTTTACGGTTCAATTTAAAACCATAAGTGTGCGGTGCAGGGCCGAAGATAGTACCACCACCTTTGTACAAAGGGTTACGGATGTTGCCCTTACGGGAGCCACCTGTACCTTTTTGACGGTGCAGCTTACGTGATGAACCATGTACTTCAGCACGGCCTTTGGTTTTATGCGTACCCTGGCGCTGTGCAGCCAAATATTGCTTTACAGCCAGGTAAATGCAATGATCGTTTGGCTCGATGTTGAAAATATCATCCGGCAATTCTGCTACGCGGCCGGTCTTTTCACCTTTACTATTTAAAACGTCAACTTGCATGACTAATTAGTTCTGAATTAAAACAATAGATCCATTATGTCCTGGTACGGAACCACTTATTAATATATAGTTCTGTTCAGGGAATATTTTTACCACACGCAGGGCTTTCACCTTTACACGGTCTGTACCCATACGACCGGCCATGCGCATACCTTTAAATACGCGGCTGGGATATGATGAACCACCGATAGAACCTGGAGCGCGCTGACGATCGTGCTGGCCATGGGATGCTTCACCCACACCACTAAAACCGTGACGCTTTACAACCCCCTGGAAACCTTTACCTTTTGTAGTGCCGATAACACTTACTTTTTCACCTTCGGTAAAGATGTCACAAGTGATAGCTTCTCCAATTTGTTTATCAATGGAACAATTACGAATTTCTTTTACAATAGATTTAGGCTCAGTATTAGCCTTAGCGAAGTGATTGATGAGCGCTTTAGGAGTATTCTTCTCTTTTGCATCGCCGAAAGCGATCTGCAGCGCATTGTAACCGTCGGTATCTACGGTTTTCTTTTGAGTAACCACACAAGGACCAGCTTCGATAATGGTACAGGCAGTTTGCTTACCATTCGGCTCAAAAATACTGGTCATGCCGATTTTTTTACCTATAATACCTTTCATTATTATTATATTTTAGCTAAGCGCCTGGTTTACTGTGTGTGGACCAGGATTAGCCGTTTTTCAATTTTGTTAAAGAACCAAACTTCATTTAACCCTTTCCTTCCGTGGGAAGGTTGGGGTACTACGCTTTAATCTCTACTTCAACACCACTTGGCAGGTCAAGCTTCGAAAGTGCATCTACTGTACGGGAAGAAGATGTATAAATATCCAACAAGCGTTTATGCGTGCAAAGTTGGAATTGCTCACGGGACTTTTTGTTAACGTGTGGTGAGCGCAATACTGTAAAGATCTTCTTCTCTGTAGGCAAGGGAATAGGGCCTGTTACAACCGCTCCCGTATTGCGTACAGTCTTCACTATTTTCTCTGCCGATTTATCTACCAGGTTGTGGTCGTAAGACTTCAGCTTTATTCTGATACGCTGTGACATACTTATTAAATATCTTCTAAACCCGTAAAATTTGGGACTGCAAAGGTAATAAGTAGTTTCAATTCAGCAAAATATTTTACCGGAAAAAATTAATTTATTCTTTACACAGGCTTAATTTTTACCTGATATGTGGAGTTTTTGGTAAAAATACCAGAAATGCAAATTTATTTAGATCTTCTTAATTCTACTTTCTTACAAGAAATTCAGGCAATTATTATCTATAATCAACACATTTAAAATAAATTAGAAAGTAATTTTTCTTTTCTTCATTTCCAGCTTTAGATTTTCGGGTATTTCCCTGAAATTGCAATGCTTTGCATGTTCCAAATGCCAGGCAATCCGTTGATCTATGTTAGCATTTGCGGGCATCCTGTTTTTTTCATGCCATTCCCTGTTTATCTTCTTAGGTACAGCCATTGCTCTAATTTACAGCTGTTTTGTTTTTCAGTTGCCCTACCCTTTCTTCAAATGAAATATTCTCAAGCGGTATTTCAAATACCTTAAACTTGTTTATAAATTCGTCAGAATGCTTTTCTGATTTCTGGGTCATTAAGTTAATATGGGTGAAATTCGTCCATAATAAGGACTTCAATATACTTTTATCCTTATTCCACATCATCATCTCCACCAAAATATCCTTCTCCCCCATTTTCCGGATAGCGGACTGAATAACCACTTTTTCCATCAGCAAGGCAGGCTTAAAATATGCTATTTCATGCTTTGTTACCACCCAGCTGATCCCTTGCTCTTTTGCCACCTGGTAAATATTAAAGTTGTAATATTTGGTAAGATGATCTTCGCGGGCATTAATAAAATAATCAAAGTACT
>DATNFP010000022.1:0-32750 GCA_035606335.1 Flavipsychrobacter sp.
AGAACGTTTTGCACTGGCTGCAACAATGCATAAAAATGGCGATACGCAAATAGTACGTTTGCAGCCCGACCTTAAGCTAAATTATCAAACGTGGCAGGTACAGGAGCCAAACAGTATAGCTCTTTCAGACAAAGGTTTCTACGTTAGCAATTTTAACATTAGCAACAACAACCAGTACATAAAGATCAATAGCGATCAACCTCATCCTAATGCTCCGCTCAAAGTAGATATCAGCAATTTCCTGCTGGCTAACATAACACAAGTTATAAGCCGGGATACATTGCTTGCAAATGGATTATTAGGAGGCAATATAGTATTGGAGCACATTAATCCTTCGCCTGTTATAAACAGCAAACTACAGATCAAGGATCTATCTGTGATGAATGATACAATAGGCGACATTGCCATTGAAGTAAATAACAAGCAGGACAATGCCCTGGGCACAAAGGTTAATATACAAGGTCGTGGGAATGATGTATCACTCACAGGAACATATTATTTGCAAACAACAAACGGCAACGATTTCAATTTTGATCTTAACATGAAGGCACTTAATGTCCAGAGTGTCGAAGGGCTTACATTCGGCTCTATACGCAACAGTAGCGGCTTCCTTCGTGGTGAGATCTATCTAAAAGGAACTACAAGCAACCCGCAAATAAGCGGAGAGGTACGTACTGACCAGGTGGCGACTACCGTTAGCATGCTGAATGCATACTTTAAAATGCCTGCTGATAAAATTATATTTACCAATTCAGGTCTTCAACTCGATAATTTTGAGATACTGGATAGTGCCGGTAATAAGGCTGTCCTGAATGGCCAGGTTAACACAACTGATCTTTCAAATATAGGATTAGACTTGAACATCAGAGCTAAAGACTGGCGGGCAATACATTCTACCGTTACCGATAATAAAACATTTTATGGCGATTTGTTGTTGAGTACAAATCTCAATGTAAAAGGTACTCCTTCTTCTCCCAACGTAGATGGAACGCTTGATATACTGAAGGGCACGAAACTTACTGTCGTAATGCCGGAACAAAACCCTGAAATACAAAGCCATAAAGGGATTGTAAAATTTTATGATTCAAGGGATTCAGATAGAATGGCTTTTATACCTCCAAGGAAAAAGAGAGACTCAACTAAAATTAAATTAGCTACAGGTTCTAATATTAATGTTAACATCGGAATTGACAAACAAGCTGAATTCAGTTTGATAATGGATCAGGCAACAGGTGATTTCCTGACCGTAAGAGGTGATGCTGCATTAAATGCAAATGTTACTCCAAATGGCGATATGGGCCTTACAGGTACTTATTCTTTGCATGAAGGAACGTATCAGTTAAACTACAATTTTATCAAGCGTAAATTCAAAATACAAGACGGCAGCTCAATAACTTTTGCCGGCGACCCAATAAAGTCGCAGGCAGATATCACAGCTGTATATGAAGCAAACGTTGCACCTTACGACCTGGTGCAGAACGAGGTTGCGGACCAATCGCAGCTTGTCTATTACAAACAGCGTTTACCTTTTAATGTAGAGCTGCATTTGAATGGCCCTGTTATGACGCCCAGGATTACATTCAATGTGGTTCTGCCTGATGATAAACTTTATCCCATCTCATATGACGCCGTCGAACTGGTACAGGGAAAGCTCAACCAGGTACGCCAGGATACTTCCGAGCTGAATAAGCAGGTATTCGCATTACTGATATTGGGACACTTTGTAGGCGAAGATCCTTTTTCCTCAGGGGCTGGGACCAGCGCAAGTACTGCTGCGTTACAGAGTGTTAGCACATTTATCGGTGAGCAGCTCAATCAGTTTGCAAGCAATCTTGTAAAAGGTGTTGACCTGTCTGTCGATCTCGCCACATCTGACGACTACACTACAGGCGATTTGCGCCAGCGTACAGATTTAAATGTTGCTGCATCGAAAAGATTGCTCAACGACCGTTTAAAAATTACAGTTGGTAATGACTTTGAACTACAAGGGCCCCAAACAAGCAATAGCGATCAGAGCAATCTTGTACCGAGCAATCTTGCTGCAGACTATAATTTATCGCCCGATGGCCGATATGTAGTACGCGCTTACCGGAAAAACTATGATGAAGGTGTTCTAGAAGGATATGTCACTGAGACAGGAGTTAATTTTATTGTTAGTCTCGACTATAACCATTTCAAAAATGTATTTAAGAAGAAGAATGTTAAGAAACCAATGCCTAAAGATGAGAGCCATTAACCGTTAGCCACAGTATGATAAAAACGCAAACACAATTTTATATAATTATACTTACAGCATTTCTGTTTTCATCCTGCAATTACGCTAAGCATCTTCCTGCAGGGGATACATTATTTGTCGGTGGAAAAGTAAACATTACTGACGATGAAGTGCCAACGAAAAAAGCCCGAAATATTCTAAGATCCGATCTGGAGGACGCAGTAAGACCCAAGCCTAATACAAGATTTCTTGGCATACCTTATAAGTTGAACATTTACAATCTTGCTGGAACACCCAAAAAGAAAAAAGGGCTGCGCGTATGGTTGCGTAACAAAGTTGGCGAGCCACCGGTATTGGCATCCAGTGTAAACATTGAATTTAATGAACAGATTTTGACGAACATCATTGAGAATCGTGGCTTTTTCTTTCCTACAGTAGCATCTAAAATGGTTACCGGCAAAAAGAAACGCACAAGGGCAGTTTTTGATATTACTACAGGTCCGCAATACACTATAAAGCAGGAAACTTTCGTCAGCGATTCAGATCAGATAGCAAAATATATAGATTCAGAACAGGTGAACACATTACTTACTCCCGGTCTGCCTTACAATCTGGATCTTATCAAAGGAGAGCGTGACAGAATATTCAGGGCTTTGCAGGAAAAAGGTTATTATTTTTTCACAAGCGATTATCTGATTGCTAAAGTAGATACCGGCATAGGTAATCACCAGGTAGCTATTTATATGCAGTTGAAATATGAGGATATTCCTTTTAAAGCATACAATATTTATAAGATTGGTGATGTATATATTTTCCCTGCCTATAGATTAAAAGGAAAAAGTTCAGATACCAGTCTTGAAGGCACAATTAATTTCAGGGGGTACAATATTGTTGATCCTAAAAAAACATACAGGCCACAAGTGTTTGCTGAAAATGTGATATTCGATAAAGGAGATGTGTATAACCGCACCGACCAGAATACAACATTAAGCCGCTTGGTAAATCTCGGCACATTCAAATATGTAAAGAACAGGTTTGATCCGGTATCTGATTCTACTTTGAATTTGTATTACTATCTCACACCTTTCCCCAAAAAGTCGCTTCAGTTTCAGATTGGTGCCTTGACTCAAAATGATAATCGTGCAGGTTCGCAGGCTAGCATTAGCTGGAAAAACAGAAATACTTTTAAAGGAGCGGAAACATTTACAATCAAAATAGACGGTGGCTTCCAGGCACAATATAGTGGTGAGCAAAGACGGCCTAATATTTATAATCTGGGCGCCGAAACCAATTTGGCATTCCCACGCTTCGAAGTGCCATTCATAGATATTCCATCTTATAGTGCGTTCATCCCAAAGACTATTATCAAATTACGCTACAGCTACGAATTCCAATCAGACCTTTTGCGGATCAATCAATACACCGTTTCTTACGGGTATGACTGGAAAGAAGATATACGAAAAGAACATCAGCTATATCCGTTCAACTTTACTTATGTAAAAACAGATACTCTTGGCAATGCGTCTAAGCTTAACCTCTTGTATGGTAACCTGATTTTTAATGGTATCATTTTGGGGCCTACTTACGAATTCACTTATAATTCACAGGTTGGTCTTCCTAAAAAAGACGAATATTTTTTCGATGGCCTTGTAGATTTCTCCGGAAATATTCTGGGCCTTGCAGAAGGTGCCAACTACAATACTCATCCACAAACACTACTTGGCACTACTTATGCGCAGTACATGAAGTACCAGGCCGATTTCAGGTACTATCATAAATTTACTAAAGCTACAAGCTGGGCTACGCGCATTCTTATTGGACTCGGTATTCCCTATGGTAATTCTTCTCAGTTGCCAAATGTTAAGCAATTTTGGGCTGGTGGCAACAGCGATTTACGTGGCTTCCCATCAAGACTTGTAGGGCCCGGCACATTCAACAACTTCGATGAGTTGGGCAACAAAAGTTATATAGAAACCCTCGGCGACATGAAGCTGGAATTGAATACAGAATACCGTTTCAATATTTACAAATTTCTCAACGGGGCATATTTTATCGATGCTGGTAACGTATGGCTGTACAGAGATAATTCGGAATTTCCGGGTGGCAAATTCACGAGCCAGTTTTATCAGCAATTAGCGGTAGACATGGGTGTTGGTCTGCGCTTCGACTTCAAGATACTTATATTACGCCTTGACCTTGGTGTGCCTGTTCGCAAACCATGGTTACCTAATGGACAAGAATGGGTATTTAACCAAGTAGACTTTGGAAATCCATCCTGGCGTAGAAATAACCTGGTTTTTAACATAGGTATTGGTTATCCTTTTTAAAGGAGGCTTAGCAAGAGGAGATCAGAAAGTCCTTTAGCTGATATGCTCATTATTTTTGGCAATATCCCTGGTGCTGCGTATCAGTCCAATACCCGCAAAGAAAAATATTAGGCCTACTATGCCATATACCAATATTGCCCTGATATTGTGGTTATTACCGCCTCCACTATTTACAAAATTCACTCCAGCCATTACCACACCGATAATGCCCAGCAACGTTAAGATCACACCGATTACTCTTTTTTCCATGATTGAAAAGGTTTTATATAAAAGTGATATAAAAAGAGCATGCCCGCATATATCGGGGTTTTCAGCGGTTTTACTTAACGGCTTGTTAATCACTTTCTAATCTATCGTTAACCACTTCTAAAACACCTGTTAAGTAGTTCCAAATATTTTGCAGCGGCTCTCCCGTGAGCAATCTTTGTATCATCAAACGAAAACAAAAAATAAAAACAACACACAACAAAAAATAACTAACACAAACTTTTTAAGAAAATGAAAACTAAGAACACAACCCCCGCAATAAAAGCAGAAATAGTAAAAAAATGCTCTCTCTTCGCAGCCGTTCTTTCCTGTATTGTCTTTGCAATTAACTTCTAACGAATAGGTTTTCATTTTTCATATGGTGATAGGTTAAGGGCCCCCGTAGGGCTCTTTTTTATGATTATTACTCTACTGCAAACGAATAGATCCTGTCGTAATCAGAAGTACCGGCATGCACTGTATCCCACCCCGGTATTTTATAAAAGCTCCAATGATGATTTGCGACATTGAAAACCCCATTTACAGGTGTTTTCCCTTTACTGCTATGTAAAAGCCCCTCATCGAATGAAATTTGATATAACCCCTTTTTAAGCATCACTAGGCTAAACTTAATTTTAAACGAATCATTTTGTAACCTGGTTGTATCCGCATACAAAAAATTGTAAGTTGGACCTGTACCATAAACTGCATTTCCAAAATATGAAATCATTTTATAGTGCACTCCATTATATGCACTAAAATTGTCAAAAGAGTCAGTTTGAGGGACATGGTTACTGCCATATATATAAACACCGAGAGAAACATATCCATCAGTGACCGTCGTATTACCAAATTTATTGCCAAGGACTGCTGAAAATGTAATTGTATCGCCTACGTGTAATACGCTGTCTTCAGGATAAACACTGAAATTGAAAGTACCTGGAGGAAATGATGGGTTCATATAAGGATCGACAGGTTCGCAACCTATCATGATAGCTGACAAAACAACGAGTAACAAAAAAGGTTTCATAGGTTATCGTTTTATACTTCTAATGTAACAAATTTTAATTGTATTTATTACACCTGAGCTACTCCCATAAAGGAATTAAAGAGGAACACAGCAATAACGGTAATAGTAATTAAAAGAAAAGATACTACCAGCAACAGATACTTCATAAGAGTTTTAAGCCTTCCCTGTTTATAGAAACGAAGCATGGCAAAATACAGATATGCGAATATGCATAGTATCAATATTAAGACAGGAAAAGAACGTATGTCGTCTATTTTCCCATAAATAACACATAGCAGTATTACTAAAAAAATAAAGCAGTAAAAGTGAATAGAGAAAACAAAATGCCCTGCATAATAATAGTCCTTTCTCCGTAAGTATAGTAATTGCAGAAGAAGGGCAAACAATGGTAAGGAAATGAAAAATAATTGCGAAAATGTATGCTCAAATCTTATTCCGAGCTTATCCATAAATGAGTCGGGATTTTTATGATAAAGGTTGGCAGCTGTAATTACTCTTCTTGTAAGGTACCTGGTGAACCAGCTATCTTTTTCATTACCCGGTAGTGTCTTTTGCGTAAAGTCATATGATTCTACAGTCTGATATACGTATCTGCTGGGCAATATAATATACCAGTAGTAATGGGCGCCCGGCACATGCAGCTGCGCCCAGTGTATTTCAAATCTCCTGTTGTTATTATCCGGACTCCCATTGTAACGTCGCTCTATACTATCCCTTGCAATAGCTTTAGCAGCATTATATTTCGCAGCAGGTACTACGAGAAAATTCAACAGTACCAGGAGAAAAACAGCAGATACAAAAAGGTACATTCTTATAGGGTTCAGGTATTTTATTCTTTTTCCCTTTATATATTGCTCTGCTAAAAAGCCCGGCTTGAGTATTAGATATTTTAATGAGGTAAAAAATTTCCCGTCGAAGTGAGTGAGGTCTTCAAAAAAATAGGCTGCTATCTGCCATACTGTTTCTTTGGTTTCTTTATTTTCCTGTCCGCATACTTCGCAATAGCGGCCCTCAACAACAGCGCCACAATTCAAACAATTCTTCTCAGCACGAAGAGGTACATGTGACATATACAAGCCATTAACGAGATAGCCTAAATATAATAAAAATATTTATTATATTATTTTAGACGTCACATCTCGGCCACTCCGAGAAAAGAATTCACAACAAAGACAAGAACAAGTACAAACAGAATTATAAGGAATGGTATCTGAAGCATAAAATACTTTACCAGTGTTTTAAACCAGCCTTGCTTGTAAAACCTAAGCATAGCTATATATAGATATACTAAAGTCAAGAGCACAATTATCAATTGTAAATAGGACCCTATATCTCCCAATTTTGCGCAAATAGCAAAAAAGAGAATCATCAAAAACGTGAAGCAATAAAAGTGAATGGAAAATACAAAGTGTGCTACATAATAGTAATTCTTTCTTCTTATATACAATAATTGTAAAAGCAGTGCAAAAAAAGGTAATGAAATAAGGAATATTTGCGAAAAAGAATGAAAAAACCTTGCATGGAATCTTTCCTTGAAAACATCGGGTTCTGTATTATAGATATTCTCTGCGGCTATAAACCTCCTTTCAAAAAATCGGTTCATCCATCCATCCCTGCTACTACTAGGTAACATTTTCTGAGTAGAATCGTATGACGCTAAAGTCTGATTAGCATATGTTTTTGGAAGCGAACTACTTGCTCTCCTTCCTATATTTATATTAAGTCTTTTGTGTGGATTTTCGCCTGCATTGTAGTGTTGTAATATGCTGTCTCTCGCATGCTCTGTTGCGGCATTATATTTAAAAGAAGGTGTAATAAAAAAATTCAAAAAGATTAAAAGAAAAATAGCAGATGTAAGTAAGTACATTCTTATAGGGTTCAGATAACTTGTTTTCTTGCCCTTTATATATTCTTCTGCTAAAAACCCGGGCTTAAACAAAAGATACTTTAAAGAATTAAAGAACTTCCCATCAAAATGGGTAAGATCTTCAAAGAAATGCGCGGCGAGATGCCACACACTTTCTTTTGGTTCCAGGTTTTCCTGCCCGCATACATGGCAATATCGGCCTATTACTATCGCACCACAATTCAAGCAATTTTTCTGTGCGCGTTCAGGTAAATGAGACATAGCTAATATTCAGTAAAGTATCAGCTTAAATATAATTGAAAAACTGTATTTTTTAATTCTTTAATAAAAAACTAATGCTTATCATCATATTGCCCCAACGGTTTTCTAAATATATCTATCTAAACTTTTCAGGGATTTTTATCATCATCTAAAATCTGCATAGTCATTATACACTTACGTAGTAATCATAAAAATCCTTTTTTAGATACTCATTTTATTAATTGAATTTTACGCTGAAAGTTCTTTGAAATAAAAATTGGAAACTTTTTAAGTGTGATAAAAATGCGATAACAATGAGATATGAATGTGATATATGAGATATAGCAAAAAAGGCAAATAACCCTTTATTGAAAGCCGTTTAAGGGAAACAATAGTTTATCAAATATCACATTTCACTTTAAATACGAAATATGATATTTATAAATGAAGGTACTGAGACCTTACCCCCCTTCCAAAAAAGTTGGAAGCATGATTATTAAAATCGGTAGTATCGTCTGTAGTATAGAAATGTATATCACCTTGCTTGGTCAATCGTTTTTCCATTTCAGGATGACGAAGCAGATAATTTTCCAGGCTTGCAGCTACTATATCTCCTTGCGACACTACGGTAATATTATCGGGTATGTACTTTTTAATTTTATCGAGCAGCAACGGATAGTGAGTGCATGCTAGTAATATTGTATCTATATCGGGTGATTTTGCAAGTAGCTGATCAAGGTATTTTTTTACAAAGTAGTCTGCTCCAATAGTATCATATTCCCCATATTCCACCAGCGGTACCCACATAGGGCAGGCATGCTGATATACAGTAATATCCGGGAAAAAATGGCTAATTTCTATCTTGTACGATTCTGAATGTACAGTGCCTCTTGTGCCTAGCACACCTACCTTGCGCGTTTTTGTATATTCACCTATCACTTCAGCAGTTGGCCGTATCACTCCCAGCACCCTTTTATCCGGGTCCATTAAAGGCAGATCTTTTTGCTGTATGGTACGAAGCGCTTTAGCTGAAGCAGTATTACAAGCCACAATTACAAGTGGGCATCCCATTTTAAAAAACCATTCCACACACTCCAGTGTATATTGATGCACGGTTTCGAAAGAACGATTGCCATAAGGGGCACGTCCATTGTCGCCCAGGTATATGTAATCGTATTGTGGTAGTCGTGCTGCTATCGATCTGAAAACAGTCAACCCACCGTAGCCGGAATCAAAAACACCTATTGGATGCATCAGTAATCAAAAATGAAAAGAAAAAATGGAATCACAAAGCTTATTAATTACCCTGGTGTTCTTTTTCATCTGCACTTTTAATCATTGCTGCCATGTTAAAAAAAGCATAGGGTTTTTCAAATGCACCATAGCCTGGCTTTTTTGGATAGATCACTACGGTAAGCGGCGAAATAGAATCGTTCACAACTGTCACATCTGTCACTATAGTATTCCGGTAATTCGGATAAGAAAATACCACCTTGTATGTGCCCGCATCAAATTTCCTGGTAGTATAAAGACCCGTACTATCTGTTTTTGCAGACAAGGTTAGTTTTGCACCCTTATAAACCAATATTTTCACAGACTTGACCGGTTGGAACATTTCATTTGCAACGTTTCCCGATATCTGGCCTTTTTGCCCATACGCAGTATGAACAATGAGAAAACATGCAGCTATTAAAAGCTTATTCATTTTTAGATAGAATTTAGTGTTCAATTTACTAACAATAGCTTAAAACAATTCTAAGAATGCTGATAATTATTTACATACTATAGCTGTAGGCTATATAACATTAATATACATTTAGGCTATAATCAGCGTATAATGCTCTAACTTTACACTTTATTATGAGTGACGTTGTTATTCCCCCTCCGGCCTCTGGTGTTGCATTAACTGCAAAAGATTTTGCTACCGATCAGGAAGTGCGTTGGTGTCCAGGCTGTGGTGACTATTCTATATTAAAACAAGTACAAACTATACTGCCTCAAATAGGCATTCCGCGGGAGGATATTGTAATTATTTCAGGCATCGGCTGCAGCTCACGATTCCCATATTATATGAATACGTATGGCATGCACTCCATTCACGGTCGCGCCACAGCTATCGCATCGGGCCTTAAAGCAACACGGCCGGAGCTTAATATATGGATTGTTACCGGTGATGGTGATGGATTAAGCATAGGTGGTAATCATATGATACACTTGCTTCGCCGCAACTTTGATGTAAACATATTATTATTTAATAACCAGATATATGGGCTTACAAAAGGCCAGTATTCTCCCACTTCCGAAACAAGCAAGATAACCAAAAGCACACCTGCCGGCAGTCTTGACCATCCTTTCAATCCGTTAGCGCTGGCTATAGGTGCGGACGCTACCTTTATAGCACGCAGCATGGACCGTGATCCAAAACATTTGCAACAGATGCTTCTGCGCTCTCATGGACATCATGGTTCTTCATTTCTTGAAATATATCAGAACTGCAACATCTTTAATGATGGCGCTTTCGAAATATATACCGAAAAGGGCTCGAAAGCACAGGAAACATTATTCCTGGAGCATGGGCAACCATTACTATTTGGTGCTAATAAGGAAAAAGGGATTAGGCTGGATGGCTATAAGCCACAGTTAGTGAACTTGGATAGCGGTTATAGTGCCAGTGATCTTTGGATACACGATGAGGATGACTTTTTTAAAGCACAAATATTAACCCGCCTGTTCGATAATCCTGCTACCGCAGACCATTTTCCTCGTCCGTTTGGCGTATTTTATGCTACAGAGCGCCCTACTTATGAAGAAGAAATGCAGCTGCAACTAGAAGAAATAATAGCATCGAAAGGCAAGGGCGACCTCGACCACTTGCTCGAAGGAAACGAAACCTGGATAATCGAATAGAAAAATAATGTAAACTTTAACGCGGGGATGTAAAGAGTTATAAAACCAATCTCTTTATTTTACGCTGCCTTATATTTTGCATTATAAAAAATAAACTCAATTCAGTAATTGGCATCTCTTAAAAAATTAGCAGGTCAAACGGTTTGGTATGGGCTTAGCAATATAGCTGCTAAACTCTTGAATTATATACTCACTCCTCTAGTTACATATTTGCTTAATTCTCCCCAAGGGCAGGTTGACTATGGTGATTACAGTGTGATATATGCAGCTATTTCTTTTGTCAATATAGTTTATACTTACGGACTTGAAACAGCTTATTTCCGTTTTGCTTCGGCAAGTTCAGACCATAAAAAATTGTTTCAAACAACTTTTACATCTTTATTGGTAAGTACTGTTATCCTTAGTCCTATTCTTTATTTATTAAGGGTGCCAATAAATAACTTTTTAGGATTAGGTGCCCATCCTGAGTATATTTCATGGGCTATAGCAGTTATTGCACTCGACACATTATCGGTAATACCTTTTGCAAAACTAAGACAGGAAGAAAGGCCCCGGAAATATGCATTTACAAAAGTAGCCGGTGTAATTCTAAATATTCTTTTAACGATATTCTTTATTTATTACAGCCCTGAATATGTTTTAAAACACCCAGGGAGTGCGTATGCACATTGGTATAAACAATACGATAATACGGGTTTTCTAGTCCTGGCCAATCTTGCACAAAGCGCGCTTACATTTCTTTTATTGTGGAAGGAATGGTTAGGATATCGTTTTAAGTTTGATGGTGAATTATGGAGAAAAGTAATGTGGTATTGTTCGCCAATGATTGTTACGGGTTTAGGTGGCATGGTCAATGAAACGATAGACAGGATAATGCTTCGCAAATTATTGCCTGTTAGTGCTGATGCGGCCAGAACTGCAGTTGCAATCTATGGCGCCAATTACAAAATTGCCATTTTTGTTACTCTATTCATCCAGGCATTCCGTATGTCTGCTGAGCCATTTTTCTTTAGCCAGTCTTCAGATAAAAATGCACCCAAGACCTACGCCCGGGTAATGAAATGGTTTGTCATTACTTTATGTATAGCTTTTCTTTTCACAGCTCTATATTTAGACATCTGGAAATACATGGTAGGGTCAGATTATCGCAAGGGATTAGGGGTAGTGCCAATACTTCTTTGTGCCAATGTAGCATTGGGCATTTATTATAATCTCAATGTCTGGTATAAGATAACGGATAGAATGCGCATTGGCATGTATATCACACTTGTTGGCGCGACACTTACTTTAATTCTCAATTTCGCCTTTATTCCGAAATATGGAATGTATGCTTGTGCCTGGGCTACTCTTGCTGCTTACGGTAGTATGATGGTCATATCCTATTTCGTAGGACAGAAATTTTTCCCTGTCCCATATAATGTCAAAAAGCTATTAGCTTATTTGACGATAATGCTTCTTTTATTCTTTGTAGAGAAGGGGGTTGTTCATCTAACTCATAGTTTTATAATCAGAGTCGGTGCGGCAACTATATTAATGTTCCTTTTTTTGTATTTGGTATTTACAGTAGAGAAAAAAGAATTACGCAGCTTGCCTTTTGTAGGGAAATTAATCCGCTAAGCAAGTAGCTCACAAGGTTTCATCCCGGTAGCTTTTTTAAAGGCAGTGCTGAAATGGGATATGCTGCTATAGCCAAGTGTATTGGCCACTTCTGATACTGATCTACCCTGCTGTTGCAACAGTTCTTTTGCTTTAGTAATACGAAGCTCCTGCTGGTATTCATGTATCGTTTTTCCAACGAGTGCTTTAAATCCTTTTTTCAGGTAGCACTCATTCATAGCCACTTTGCGGGATAACTCACGAATAGTAAATGGCTGATCTATAGACTGCTCTACAACACGGCGTGCTTCAAGTACTTTTTCGCGTTCGCTATCATAAACAAGAAAACGGCACGCGGGCATCTGGCATGCAGAGAACGACTGTGTGATGCACTCCAATGAATGACGAAGTATATTTAGTACTATTTCACTCAGGCGCAGAGATTGTATAAATGGAGAATTAGTAACGAATGACTGCTGTAGTTTTTCCAGAAGCAATTTTGTTTGTGAGCAGATAGAAAATTGCTGCTCAGTTGTCTGGTCGAAACGGAATGGCTGATTGGCCATCAGCATTTCAGGAGAATATTGGTCGAAGAAACCCGGCAAAAATTGTAAGGAGCAAACATTTACTGTAAATGGCTGTTCTGTGCTTTGCAAATACAAGAGTTGCAGACAATATTTATTATCATCTATTGGAAATAAGTGTAGTTTGCCCTGTTCTTCCGGTACCAGGTTTTGAGGGAAATTTACTTCCAGCAGTTCAGCATTAATAAACCGATTTATGGAAAGTATTTCTCGATTTATCACTTCTGCACTGTCTCCCAAAAAACGATCTAATGGAGAGACTTTGGTCGCTGTAGTAATATTTTTCACCTGTTGCACGGCGCAAAGGTACGGAGAATGAATATATATTAAACAGAATGCAAACAGATGCGATATGTGATGATCATTTATAATCTAATATTTGCACGCAGGCATATTTATACATTTTAACAAATTTTCCATAGTTATGCTATTATATTTGCGCACTAATTTTCATCTATGATCAGACGCGTAGCCATACTGGCAATATTAATACTCCAATCATCACTGATTTTTGCACAAGATCTTGACAAGAGCAGCGTTAATTCAACACCGGCTATTGTTAAGCCGGCGCGCGATTTCCTGATGGTGAACGTTGGATATACAGGATGGGCTAGCAAACCGGATACTGTGAAACTAAAAAGTTTTGGTTACAGTTTTAGTGCCGCACTGTGCTATGATTTTCCTATTAATAAAAGCCATTTGAGTTTTGCTCCGGGTTTAGGGATAGCCACTTCTGCAGTCTATCTGGAAGGGCAGGTGATGCCTTTTACCGACACAGGTTCTTTGGGCGGTGCTGCTCATTTCCTTCCCGATACACTTCATTACAAAAGATATAAAATTGTAACCACTTATCTGCAGGCGCCTTTTGAATTACGCTATTTTGGCAATAAACAGAACCGTAACCAGGGATTTAAGGCAGCTATAGGTGTAGATGTGGGATTATTATTGGGTTCTCATACAAAAGGAGTTCTTCCTGTTAATGGCGTTGATGTAAACATCAAACAAAACAGTAAAGAGTATCAAAATACCTGGAACATGGCCGCACATGTACGGGTAGGATGGGGACATATTACTTTATTTGGCTCTTATAACGTTACCACCTTATTTAAAACGAACGAGGGGCCAAAAATTGTTCCTTTTTCTGCCGGATTATCATTTACAGGTTTATAGGATTTTTCAGTGGAAAGTAATGTGGTAGAGATTAGCAATTCTACATATTTGTATCTCATTGTGGCATAAGTGTGTAATTTTTGCCACAAAATATTTCCACAATTTGTATTTATACCTAATATGTGAACATTTTGGCAATTCTGAAAAAATTGCATTTTAGAGGTACTTTTACATATATATATTTACTAATAAATAGCTAACAGAGCGGATTTGAACGATACTATGGTTATAGTATGCTCTATGACAGTACTACATTAATTGGAATTAATTATATTATGTTGTAAATTGGTCTAATTGTTGTTATAAATTTGCCATTGGTACAAATTTTACAAGATCTGTACCTTCATACATATAGACTCCCCAACATCAAAAAAATATTTAACTAATCGCCAAAAAAAGAAACGTTATGAGAAAAGCCGATGTGGTAAGCAGCATTTCTGAAAAAACAGGGATCCCTAAAGTAGATATCCTTGTAGCTCTTGAAGCATTTTTTAAAGAAGTAAAGACTTCGCTTGTAGAAGGTGAACCCGTTTATGTACGCGGGTTTGGTAGCTTTATATTGAAAAAACGCGCAGCAAAAATAGGTCGTAATATAAAAAAGAATGTAGCAGTGGAAATACCTGAACATTTTATTCCTGCTTTTAAGCCGGCAAAAGAATTTGTGCAGGCTGTAAAGGAATCAAAACATGAGCTTGTAGAGCACGATGTTGAATTAATGGAAGAATAAATAAACACTACAAGCTTGATTTTGCTACCTTTGCGCAGAAATTTTCAGATTCTTGCGTCCGGTACATTACATCACACTTGTAGTAGCAATAGCATTAATAGCCATTTTATACTGGGGCGGTAATACCACTCCGCCAGCCAAGCCAAAAGCGGAAATGCCGCCTATGGCAGCAGCAGGAAATATGCCCCCAGGCTCTAACACCATGAAGCCTGCCTCTTTCGACTCTATATTAGCAGCATCGCGCGCCCAATTGCCAAAGCAAGGCGCTGATGAAGTAAAGACCATCGAAAATGAACTTGCAGCCATTCGTGATTCGTCGCGAATGGCTGCTGTTTATATCCGCCTTGCGCAGGTATGGCAGCGATATAACCAGCTACTTGCAGCAGGATATTTTGGTGAAAAAGCAGCTAAGTTGGAGAATTCGGAAAAAAGCCTCAACTTCGCAGGCCAATTCTTTCTGGAGAGAATAGCGGAAGGCGGTTCAGAATCAGTATTGGCATGGGAAGCAGAACAGGCAAAAGATTGTTTTCAGCGAGCATTAGATATAAGTCCCGGTAATGATACAGCCACTGTAGGTATGGCGGCAGTATATGTAAATACCGGAGAACCAATGAGAGGGGTAGGCATGCTGAAGGAAATTACCCAAAAAGATCCGGACAATGTAATGGCCAACCAGATGTTGGGAGACATGTCTGTAAGATCGGGGCAATATGATAAGGCAGTGGGGAGATACGAGACAGTTTTAAAGAAACAACCAGACAATGTAGATGTTATGCTAAATCTTGCAAAACTCTATGAAGGTCAGGGTGAAAAACAAAAAGCAATAGATCTGCTGAAGAGAAGTGAGGTACTAATAGATGACCCACAAACTAAAAGCAGTATTGAAAAGCATATAAATTCATTAAAATAACATCAAAATTACTTGAGCTATGCCTTGTGGTAAAAAAAGAAAAAGACATAAGATCGCTACCCACAAACGTAAAAAACGTCTGAGAAAGAACCGTCATAAAAAGAAGAACAAGTAGGCTTTACTCCTGCTTTCTTTACCTTTCTCTGCCGGACAATTTTACAGTTAATATCGCCTTTGGTGCATGCTATTAATTGTAGGATTTCCGGCAGCAAGTTTCTTTAAGAGAAGTTATAGGTAAAGATTAGTTTATAGCCAGTGCAGAATCGGATAAAAAGACGGTAGAATGAATAAAGAACTCATTATTAATGCTTCGGGCGATGGTGTAGAAATAGCATTGCTTGAAGATAAGAAGCTGGTAGAGCTTCACTACGAACATGGGCAGAATAAATTTGCTGTGGGAGATTTATACCTCGGCAAAGTGAAAAAGCTCATGCCGGGTCTAAATGCTGTGTTTGTAGATGTTGGCTATGAAAAAGATGCTTTCCTGCATTACACCGATCTTAGTCCTTATTTTCGCTCCTTACTTAAGTTTACCAAACAATCGATAGAAGGCAATACTTCCTGGGGTAATGATTTTGGCAAGTTTCAGAATGAACACGAAATAATTAAAACCGGTAAGATCACAGAAGTAATACAAGGCAAGCCGGAAATACTTGTACAGATATTAAAAGAGCCAATCTCTGCAAAAGGTCCCCGCCTTAGTTGTGAAATCTCTATACCCGGACGCTTTGTGGTATTAACACCATATAATGATGTGGTAGCTGTATCGCGCAAAATACATTCTGCAGATGAACGCAAGCGGCTACAGCGCATTGTAGAAAGCATAAAGCCTAAAAACTTTGGTGTAATAGTACGTACAGCAGCCGAAGGGAAAAACACCGCCGAGCTGCATACTGATATGCTGGAGTTAGCCGAAATGTGGCAAACTATTCAGAAAAATCTGCATGGGGCAAAACCACCACAAATAATACTCAGCGAACAGGATAAGACAACTTCTATACTTCGCGATCTGCTTAGCGAAAGCTTTCAACGTATTGTGGTGAATGATAAAAAGCTGCTTAACGAGACAAAAGAATATATTTCGCGTATCGCGCCTGAAAAGGAAGAAATAGTTACTTACCACAATGGTGGACAACCATTATTTGATCAGCTTGGAATTACCAAGCAGATGAAAGCTGCTTTTGGTAAAACTGTAAATCTATCCAGTGGCGCATACCTTATTATAGAGCATACGGAAGCGCTGCATGTAATAGATGTGAATAGCGGCACCCGTAGCGCTGAAGCAGGACAGGAACATAATGCGCTTGCTACCAATATGGAAGCAGCACAAGAAATAACACGCCAGCTTCGCCTTCGTGACCTGGGTGGCATTGTTATCATCGACTTCATAGACATGAAGCTGCCTGAAAACAAAAAGCAGCTCTATGAGTATATGGAAAAGCTCATGGAGAGCGACCGCGCACGCCATACCATATTACCCATTTCTAAATTCGGATTGATGCAGATCACGCGCCAGCGACTGCGTCCTGAAATAAACATATCTACGGCAGAAGTTTGCCCTACCTGTAAAGGCACAGGTAAGATAGGCCCGTCTATATTACTGGCCGATGATATCGAAAAGGATCTGAAGTACTTAATCAATCAAGGGCATCGTGATCTTACGCTGCATGTGCATCCTATTATGGAAGCGTATCTCACCAAAGGATTATTCTTTAGTTCTATACTATGGAAGTGGAGGAGACAATATAAAGTGAAAGTGAAAATAGTAAGCGATAGTAACGCACCTCTTACACAATATCAGTTTTTTGATACAAAAACGGATGATCTGATAAAGTTATAAGATATAAAGATATTAGAAACGCCCGCAATTGTGGGCGTTTCTGTTTTTAAGATGTGAGTACCTTATGAAGAGACTGTTTGTGATTGTAATATTCCCTCAAGGAACCAAAGGACATTTCTCATTCCTTTAATGTTATCTACAACAAGCATAAAGTTTTTGCCAACTTGTTTCAAACGTGCACTATTGGTTTGGATCTGTATATAGTTAAGTATGTGATTAAAGGTAGGTGATTCAAAATAGGGAGACTCCGGATTGCTGACAAAATAAAGACGCATTTGCTCATTTTTCAATATCAGCTTTTCAAAACCTAGCTCACATGCCATCCTGCGACAGCGCAATGTTGTGAACAGTTCCTCCACTTGCGGCGGTATAGGGCCAAACCTGTCGTGAAGCTCTGATGCAAAGCGCTGCATCTCTTCATCGTTTTCTACATTATCTAACTGAGTATAGAGTGATAAACGCTCTGTAATATTTTCGACATAAGAATCCGGTATCAGTATTTCGAGATCGGTATCTATAGTGCAATCACTTACAAAATCTTTCTTACGCTCTAGCTCTTCAGAGAATACTTCTTTGAAATCAGTAGTCTTCAACTCACGCATTGCCTCGTCCAATATCTTTTGATACATCTCGAAACCTATCTCGGCAATAAAGCCACTTTGCTCACCACCTAATAAATTACCTGCGCCCCGTATATCCAAATCGCGCATCGCAATCTGGAAGCCGCTACCTAATTCATTAAATTGCTCTAATGTTTGCAATCGCTTCCTGCTATCGTCCGGCAGCGTACTCATGCCGGGACATAGAAGATAACAGAATGCTTTTTTATTGCTGCGTCCTACCCTGCCTCTCAATTGGTGCAAATCACTTAAGCCGAACTGATGAGCATTATTAATTACGATCGTATTTGCATTAGGTATATCCACACCGCTTTCTACAATGTTGGTGCAGCATAATACATCATACTCCCTTTCGATAAATTTAAAAAGGGCTTCTTCCAATTTATGTCCTTCCATCTGCCCGTGAGCCATGCCAATACTCAGATCAGGACATAAATTTTTAAGAAGGGCTGTAATATCAGGCAGGCTCTGAACCCTGTTGTGTATAAAATATACCTGGCCTCCACGTTCTGTCTCATAGTAAATAGCATCTCTTATAGCATACTCATCAAATACCATTACCTCTGTATGTACCGGCTGGCGATTGGGAGGGGGTGTATTGATAATGCTAAGATCACGCGCATTCATCAATGAGAACTGAAGCGTACGTGGAATAGGCGTAGCTGTAAGTGTAAGCGTATCTACATTGGCCTTTAGCTCACGCAATTTTTCTTTCGCAGACACTCCAAATTTTTGCTCTTCATCTATGATAAGCAAGCCGAGATCTTTGAATTTTACATCCTTGCCAAGCAAAGCATGTGTACCAATGATGATATCTATTTTGTTTTCCTCCAATCGTTTTAATGTGTCCTTCTTTTCCTTTGAAGATTTAAAACGATTAATATAATCAACATTGCAAGGAAAATCCTTTAGCCTTTCCTTAAATGTCTGGTAATGCTGGAACGCGAGGATAGTTGTAGGAACTAATATTGCAGCCTGCTTATTATCAGCAACTGCTTTGAATGCCGCCCGTATACCTATTTCTGTTTTGCCAAATCCTACGTCGCCGCAAATAAGGCGGTCCATGGGAGATGGTGATTCCATATCTCTTTTTACATCCGCAGTTGCCTTGCTTTGATCGGGAGTATCTTCATAAAAGAAAGAGGCTTCTAACTCTGTTTGCAAATAACTATCCGGAGTGAACGCAAATCCCTGTGAGGCTTTGCGTTTTGCATACAGCTTAATGAGGTCTGATGCAATATCCTTTACCTGCTTTTTGGTTTTATTTTTTAGTTTTTCCCACGCATCACTTCCCAACTTGTTGACACGAGGAGGACTACCTTCTTTGCCAGTATATTTACTGATCTTATGCAGGGAGTTGATATTTACATAGAGCACATCATTGTCTTTGTAAATGATCCGTATCGCTTCCTGCAGGTTTCCGTTTATATCTATTTTCTGGAGGCCACTATACACTCCTACACCATGATCTATATGCGTCACATAATCACCCGGCTGCAATTCGCGTAATGCACGCAATGTAAGTGCTTTCCCTTTTGTATAGGCCTGCTTGACTTTGTACTTATGATACCTCTGAAATATCTGGTGGTCGGTGTAGCAGACTATTTTCTTATCATGATCTATAAAGCCTTTGCTGATCGAGGTGGGAACAGGGACAAATTTTATTTCCGCATCGAGGTCTGTAAAGATGCTGTGAAGCCGTTCGAGCTGCTTGGGATTTTCGGCGAATATGTATGGTACATATTGATTACTGCTACGCTTATGCAGATCGTCGATCAGCATATTGAATTGCCTGTTGAATACCGGCTGTTCTTCTGTAGCAAATTGTATTGTTGCTGTTATTTCATCGCCCGTTATCTTCCCGAGCGAATGGTTGTACCATTCTATAAGATTGCGATTGACAATCTTTTGTTTCCATGTTTCAAATACTTCAAAATCTTCGTGCGTTAATTCTTTTAGCCATTCTTCTTCATGATCTATTGCTATTTGGCCAATCTCTACTTTATCGGGCAGGTCTGCTTCCAGCTTTCCAATTTTTCCGATAGTGAAATCAAGGTCTTTAGCCCATATTACTGTGTTTTCGGGTAAGTAATCGAGCAGTGATATTTTCTCTTTTGTTTCGAATCTGGTCTCTACATTAGGCAAGATAGAAACCTGCAATAATTTTCTTTCAGACAGCTGTGTCTCGGGATTGAAAATGCGTATGCTGTCCACATCATTACCAAACAACTCTATGCGATATGGATGCTCATTGCCGAATGAATAAATATCCAGGATACCACCACGCATAGCAAATTGCCCCGGCTCATATACAAAGTCTTCCCGCTTGAAACCTAAGCCTACAAACTGCACCAGCAAGGCATCTACATTAAGCACCTCACCCACTTTAATGCTGATGATATTGCCGGATAATACAGATGGATGCACTACTTTCTCGAATAGTGCCTCAGGATACGTTACCAATACCTTCTTGTGGACACTTTTTCCGCTAAACTTCGTTAATGCTTCCGTACGCAGCATTACGTGGCTGCTATTCAAATCATTAAAATTGCCGGTACGCTTAAACGAGTCAGGGAAATAGCAGATATCTAATGCGTCAGTAAGATGTTCGAGATCGTTATGAAAATAAGCAGCTTCTTCCCTGTCATTGAGCACAAACACATGATTTGCATCACACATCTGCCAAACGGCTGTAGCAATAAAATTGATGGAAGAACCCCGAAGATTATCGAGCTGCACACGAATTTTTGAATCGGGCAATGAGATGCCGGCCGCTATTTGTTTTAAGCGGATATCATTCTGATACAAACCCAGCAACACCTGCAAATTCATGCGGGTGCAAATTTATGGAAAATACTGCATCCACAGAAAGCTTTCGAACTAACAAAAGGTTAAATAAGCCTTTATATCATATTCTTCTTTGTATGGCCGGATATGGCTTCAACAAACCAAAGGTATTCAGATACAAATTTCTTAATGTTTCCGGCCATTGCCTCATTTTGGGGATTGCCCTCTTCGTCTAAAGAGTTTTGGAGTTCGGGCACCAATAATTTGTATGGCATTGGGAAAGCTTCTATTGCTAATATAAGTAGTTGCATCAAATTGGAGGCATTGATACCTCCCTGTCTGCCATTAGATCCGGTTACAACACCAATGGGCTTGTGAAACCATTCTTTTGAAAAATAGTCAACAGCATTCTTAAAAGCTCCGCTATAGCTATTATTATATTCAGGAGAAACAAATACAATTCCATCGGCTTCGCTCAAAGCTTTGCTTATTTCATTAAGAGAGCTTATTGGCTCTTTTGTTTCAAAAAGACGTGAAGTCATTACAGGAAGACCATAGGCTTTGATATCTATGAAGGTAACATCTGCCTTCCCTGTTTCTAATAAAGCTTTTTCTATTGCTTTGGCAGCGCGGATACTTAATCTGCCATCACGTATGGCACCATAAAGAATCGTTATCTTTAACATGATAAATGGTTAGCTTTAAGAGTCGTTTGGGCGCAAGTTAAAATCATATTCATTGAATAATAAGCTCATGAAAAAATTTCTTTTTTTAATACCTGTATTATTCCTGTTCAACTCCTGCAGAAACACGTGGGACCAGGAAGATAAAGATATGTTTTATCAATCCTGCATGGAAGATGCTACCACATGGGCAGGCTCAAAAGAAAAGGCTAAGACCTATTGCGACTGCATGATGGAGAAAATGATGAAAAAATTTCCTAATGAAAGCGACGCATTAGAGCATATAGATAGCGTAATAAATGACCCAGACCTGCAAAACTGCAAAAAGGAAGTATTAGGCAAGTAAAGCTTACTTCGACTTTTCCTACAAGATACTTTTTCGTTCTATTGCTTTTTTTCTGAGTAATACGCTTGCACGATACCTGTCTTCGTGATACTCATTATATAAGCTATCCAATATGGCAAGGCATTTGTCAGTTCCCCAATCGTCGCACCATTTTAATAAGCCTTTGGGATAGTTTACGCCCTTTGTCATAGCTTGTTCCAGGTCATGCGCGGATGCTATATTCAGATGCAGCGCTTCAACCGCTTCATTTATAAGCATACACACTATACGGTCTGTTATATACTGCCCTAATGTAGTGTCTTTTTGAGGTTCAGGCATTTTTGCGTCGGAAGCATAATTGTAAAAGCCCCGGCCTGTTTTGCGTCCCAGCCAACCTGCCTCCAATAATCGTTTTTGCGAGAAAGATGGTTTGTAACGAGGGTCGTAAAAGAATGATTGAAAAACAGTTTCTGTTACTACATAATTTACATCGTGGCCTATATAGTCCATTAAAGTAAATGGGCCCATACGGAACCCTCCGATTTCTGTCATGGCCCAGTCGATAGTTGCCATATCTGCAATGCCTTCTTCATAGATCCTTATGGCTTCACCATAAAAAGGACGGGCGACCCTGTTTACTATAAAGCCCGGAGTATCTTTGGTGATAACCGGCGTTTTGCCCCAGCTTTCCATCAGCTTTTTAGCTTTTGGTATCAGCGCAGCATCAGTTTGAACAGCAGGTATTACTTCGACTAATGCCATCAATGGGGCGGGATTGAAAAAATGTAATCCCATAATACGTTCAGGTTTGCTACATGCGGCTGCTATAGAAGTGATAGATAATGAAGATGTATTGCTTGCCAACACACAATCAGCACTTACTATTTTCTCTACTGTGCTGAATACTTCTTTTTTTATTTCCAGCTTTTCTATTATGGCTTCTATGATCAATCCGCAATCTGCAAAAGCCTGCAGGTTATCAGCAAAGCTTACTTTTTGCAGTATTTCATTTGCATTAGCGATCTTCCCTTTTTCCTGGAGTTTTTGAAGTGTAGCAGCAAGACCTTTATTTGCTTTATCAAGCGCTCCGCTGTTATTATCGTACACAATAACTTTATGCCCAGCGGTAGCCGCCACCTGAGCTATTCCCGTACCCATTGCACCGGAGCCGATCACACCTACTGATATATTGCTATCTAACATCGATCTTAATTAATGTGCAATGATAAAAAAATTATAGCAAGCGCCTTACACTAATCAGAGATAAGTCCCTTTCAATACTATCATTGCAACACTGAAGTAAATAATTAAACCTGTAACGTCAACAAGTGTAGCTACGAATGGTGCTGAAGATGCTGCAGGGTCGAGTTTGAGTGATTTTAAAATGACAGGTATCATTGCCCCGCTAAGTGTTCCCCACATTACGATGCCGATAAGGCCAAAGAAAATAGTAATACCTACCAGTGGCCAGTGTGCCCCATAATTCCACCAACCAAATGTCTGCCATATAGCAATACGTATAAAACCTATTGTGCCGAGTATAATACCCAAAGTAAGGCCGGACGAGGCTTCACGGCGCATGATATACCACCAATCACGAGGTGATAATTCCTTCAATGCCATAGCACGGATGACGAGCGTAGCAGCCTGCGAACCGCTGTTGCCCCCACTTGACATAACGAGAGGAATAAACAACGCAAGCAATGTTACTTTCTGTATCACATCAGCAAAATGGCCCATAGCTGTAGCAGTCAACATTTCACTGAGGAACAAAATGATCAGCCAACCTGCACGTTTCCGTATCAGCGTGAAAAAGGGTGTTCTCACATACGGCATATCGAGGGATTCCATACCACCGAATTGTTGCATGTCTTTTGTATCCTGTTCTTCCGCTTCATCTATCACATCATCCACAGTTACCACGCCCATCAGCACATTGTGCTGGTTCGTAACCGGTAATGCGACCCTATCGTATTCTTTAAATTTTGTAATGGCATCCTCTATTTTATCCTGAATATTCAGCTTTACATAGGAGCCATCCATGATATCCTCAATGGTCTGCGTAGGTTCGTTCAGCACCAATCTTCTTATGGGTATGTCATCCACCAGATGCCCATCGCTATCTACAACATATATCATATTGGATGCCTCAGAATCGGTGTAATGATGCCGCAGGTGCCGCATGGCTTCAGTTATAGTCATTTCTTTCCGCACAGCTGTAAAGGCGGTATTAATAAGACGTGCTACGCTTTGTTCGGGATAGCCCAACAGGTCGAGAGTAGCACGTTTGTTTTTCTCATCAAGGAAACTAATGAATTCAGAAACATCCCATGCATTCAATGAATCAAAAAATGCCAGGCGGTCGTTCGACTCCAGGTTATTAAGAACAATAGCTGCCTTTATGCGCGGCAAATGATCCACTACTTTGCGCTGTAATACATGGTCGAGAAACGAAAATGTTTTTATCTGGGCAGCTTCAGGCAAGGCATTAAATGCCGTCAAACAGACGTCGTCGGGAAGCTCTTCAAAAAGTTTTGCTACTTCGGTAGGAAAATCTTCGTCATTGCTATGCAGCAATAACTCGCTAAGGTTTCCGTCAAGGACTTTTTCTTTCAGGTCTTCCAGTACCATTATCCGTAATTTTTAAGAATTAAACAATGGGATAAGGCATAAATGCCATTCTTAGTATTAACGCCTGCTTCCTACAAGGCGGGTAAATATGCTATCAATTCAGAATTGATCATCTCTTTAGCTTCATTACCATAGCTACAATCAATATACTATGGCACTGTAGCGTTGGTGATGGCTTTTATATAAAATTTTATATTCAACATATTTCCTTTAAGGTTACTATATTAAACATTCTATTTCTTAGTGCTTATTAAGAGGCGAAAATCATATTTATTTACCTATCATCATACGTGTTAACACAGAGATAATACCCTTTAGAAAGCGCAACAAATATTGTGCTCACGGCATTTTTTATTTTGCAGTCTTGAAGTATAGTTTTTATTATACTCTTTAAGCACAGTTGTTGTTATTTTTCCCACTGGGGGGACTGCTTAAAGAGCCCGAGTACAGTGGGGATTAATTATTCAGTTTCTCTCGACTCGGTACACTATCCATATAGCTTTTGTTTTAGTTTTTATACTAACGGTTCGCAAAGGTAAACCATAAATTTGAAAAAGCACTTCCGTATATTTATAAAATTTTCAGCAAAAAATTTTTTGATTGCATGGCCGGTGAAGCAGATAAAACAGTGCCCGAAATACATGATCATATAGCCCATACAGGCAAAAAGCACAGCCACGATACAGGTGATAATATCAATGAGGGGAAAACACTGCTGGTAGTGATAATTACCGCACTAGCCATGACCCTGGAGATAGGGTTCGGGTATCACACTAAATCTATGGCTCTACTTGCGGATGGCTATCATATGTCTTCACACGTGTTCGTTATAGGTTTAAGCTGGCTGGCCTATGTGGCAGCACGCAAATATGCCTCATCAGAAAAAATAAGCTTCAGGAAAGAAAAGTTGCTGGCACTAACTGGTTTTACAAGTGCGATTGTTTTGCAGATAGTAGCTATTATTATGGTTATAGAATCGGTGGACCGTATTGTGTACCCAGTACATATAAAATTTATGGAAGCCATTATTGTCGCTATTATAGGGCTTGTAGTAAATATTATAAGCGCCTTTCTGCTAAAGCACGATGATAAACATGGTGATTATAACATAAAAGCAGCCTATGTGCATGTAATATCCGATGCCATGACCAGCATAATAGCCATAGCAGCCTTACTGGCAGGAATGTATTCCAATATGTATTCCCTTGATGCCATTAGTGGGATAATAAGCGCACTGGTGATAACGCGATGGGCAGTAGCTATAATAAAGGATGCAGGAAAGGAGCTGATCGAGTTCAAGCGGAAATAAAATTGGCCTGATCTATAATAAAATAATTGTTAATTAAAATTGTATGCCAAATCCTTGTATTTTTACCTGGCTTAAAATCCCTTTATGAAGAAAACTATACTATTTTTAAGTGTTTTGTCAATTCTTGTGCTGCAACTTAGCTCATGTGTAGTGGAATCACGTGGCTACTATGGCCACAGATATTATGGTCATCATTGGAACCATGACAGGTATCATCACAGGTGGTAATCTTTTCAATGCTTTTACAATTTCTTTAAGATTTGATGGTGCATGATTTGCTACTATATAAGTAGCAACGTTTTTCTGCATCTCTAAAAAGAAATTGTATGAAAAAGCTCATTTTAATATTAGGTGCATTTATAGTATTAACAGCAGGACTTAGTTCCTGTGCTGTTGAAGCATACCCTGGTGGTTATGGCTATTATGATTATTACGGACCTTATTATGGACATCCCTGGTATGGACATTATTGGGGTGGCGGTTATTGGCATGGCGGAGGAGGATATCATTACGGGCCTCGTTACCATGGCGGGGGACACGGTTATCGCGGAGGCGGAGGCCATGGTTTTCACGGGAGATAAATATCAGAGTGGCTAAAATAGAAGTTTGGATTTAGATGTTTAAAGGCTGCATAACGCAGCCTTTACTTTTTATGAAGAATTATATAGACTTGCTTTAGCTTTTTAAGCTGCTTACGATCTCTTCAAACTTTTCTTTACTTAAAGGTTTGTTAGCAAAACCAGATACATTGGGGTCGGATTTGGCAGCGCTGATCTCGAATACATGTGCTGTAGAACTGATCACATAAATTATGATCTTCTTGGCAAGCGTCATTTTAATTAACTTAAACTTATCAAGAAATTCCAGTCCATCCATGATGGGCATATTAATATCGAGCAGTATAAGGTCGGGCAATACATCGGGATTAGAAATATTACTAGTCAAAAAATTATAAGCATGACTCGCATTTGTGAACGTAATTATCTCTAATGATGGATCCAAATCTTTTGCCAATCTTTTGATAGTAAAAGGAATTAGTGGTTCATCATCTATGACACAAACTATAGCTGATTTCATATTTGCAACTATATTATATTATTTCCCGAGCATATTTTATGCTGAATTATTAACATCCAATTTATTACATTTTAACCGGAATACAAATAAATATAATTCAAGTGCAATAAATTATGTCAATTTGAAATGGCCCGTACGTGCCTTCAATTATGTAATTTCGGCTAATCAGGGTTTAAACTTATTTATGAAATACAGCGCCTTTTACTGTTTTTTATTCTTTCTAACACCTTTTATTTCAACCGGACAATCAAAGAATTACACACTTAATGGATTGATCACTGTAGAAGACGGAGAGACTTTTACCTATAAGATCGTTTTTACAGATTCTGCAAATGTCATCAATGGCTACTCGCTAACCTATCTGCAAAAAAATAATGAAACAAAGGCGGCCATAGTAGGCACTATAGACCGCGAAAAACGTACACTTTCTTTCAGGGAAACAAACATCATCTACACACAGGGATACCAATCTAAAATGGTGATGTGCCTAATAGACGCAAAACTAAAGTATACACACTCCAACAATGGCAATGTGCTGACAGGATCGCTGGTAAGCAATGAAGCTGATAATACTGCCTGTGCAAAAGGTACTATTACTTTTTATGATGATAACGCATTAAGAGCAGTATTTGGGAAAGAAGAAAAAATGGATACTACGATAGTGGTAGGGAAACACCACAGCGATGATACAAAACCAATAATAGTAGCAGTACCCGCAGCCAAACCACTTGTAACTGACAAAGTAACTGCAGGCAAGGGAAAAGCATACGATTGGCATACAGACACTATAGTGATAGACATATGGGATGGCGGGCACATAGACGGCGATATGGTGACACTATTATATAACGAAAAACCTATACTCAACAACTATGTGCTTACAGCGCAAAAAAAACGCTTGTCTATTCCCATATCCGGTAGTGATATTAATACGCTCACAATTGTTGCAGAAAATGAAGGATCGGAACCATCGAATACTGCAAGCATGATGCTTATGGATGGGAATACAAAATATAGCATACTTGCCTATGACAAGGCAGGAGAAAGAGCGGTAATCAACATAAAAAAAGTCGCTGATAAATAAATCTGGCTTCGCATTTATATTGTGAGTCGCGTTTTATATTGCTATATTTACAATATAAACCACTTCACATTATGGCAAACTTTGATGATGCAATCCCATTTACTTTACAGGCGGAAGGAGGATATAATAACGACCCTGCCGATCCGGGAGGAGAAACTTATTGCGGCATTACCAAAACAGCCGATCCTGAATGGCAAGGCTGGGTAATAGTGGACGAGCATAAGCCATTGCATAGTGAACAAATAATAAACGATGCAGCTTTGCACGCAAGCGTGGTTGCATTTTACAAAACCAAATACTGGAACGCGATATCGGGAGATAATATTAATGACCAGAATGTAGCTGCTTTCTTTTTTGACTGGAGCGTTACTTCCGGTAAAGCCATAAAAAAAGTACAAGCATTAGTGGGTGTAAATGCAGACGGGACCGTAGGACCACAAACGATTGCAGCTATAAATAACTACAACGGCAATCTGCTGGACGATATGAAAAATGCCAGGGTAAATTATTATAAAAGTCTTGTGGTAAATAATTCTGCATTAAATAAATTTCTACAAGGATGGCTGAACAGGATAGATAATTTTTTTACGGCGCATGGACTGCAGACTTAAAAATTGGTCTTTTTAAGAGCAATATTTACAGTCTCTCCATTAGGTTTTTTGTAAACAAACGAGACAAAACCATAGCTATTATTAAATAGAAACTCACATTGATATTTTCCGAGCTCTTTTAAGTAATTAGTATTGCTTCCTTTTATCACAAAACAATCAAGTTTTTTGCCATTTAAAGTAAATTGTTTGTCACCTGCTAACACCCGATTCTGCATTAACATTTTTCCCAATGCAGGAGCAAACTCAGATTTGTAAACATTGGTTTTGATATCACTACTTACGCCGGTGATTAGGGGGAAAGAAACTGAAGGTGATGGCAGAACGATAGTAAATGCAAGATTACCTAACTCCGGTGATGGTATGGAAACCTCATCATTATCTTCCGATATACTTGTTGTAGTATAAAGTGCTTGATCACTACAATTATTGTACGTGTAAGCAAAGGTTAGATTTCTCTGACCGGAATTAGATGAATCCTGGCTCTCGGATTTAACATCCATTACCAACAAACAACTATCAATCAATTTCCCATTTGGGGCATTGAATGCAACATTAAAAACTCATTTTCTGCCTTTTTTATAAATGTTACGGGTACTATTTGATAAACAACTTTGGAAAACGGAAATCAGGAGAAGAACTGTTATGAAATAAATATTTCTCTTTATTCTGAGGGTATTGCACATACTTATAGGTTTTTAACGCAGGGCAAATATAAGTATGAATAAATAAGAGAGCTTCATAAAACAATTAATTGTCTATGAAGTTCTTCTATTATTTTAGATAATATTATTTACTAATCACAATTCAGTAGCCAGCGTGTACCAAATTTGTCGGTAACATGACCGTGTAATGCGGCAAAAAATTGTTTGTCTAAAGGCATAGTAATATTACCGCCATCTGCCAGCTTATTGAAAATACGTTTTGTCTCCTCCTGGTCTTTAAGACTAACTGATAATTTAATATTGCCTCCGTCGGTTTGTACAGGACGTCCCGGAAAAACATCACACGCCATTATAGTGTTGTTACCGAACGTGAGCACAGCGTGCAGGATCTTGTTTTTATAATTCTCGGGAGCTTTCATGGCAGGAATATCATAACGATTAACGATCTCAAGTTTGCCGTTGAATACATCTTTGTATAGATTCAATGCTTCTTCGCATGTGCCCTGGAAGCTGAGATAAGGAACCAATATTGATTGACTCATAACTAAATTTTTGACAAAAATAAAACGGTAGTCTTTTTAAAAATTGTACGATTTCGACATACGTTCTGCAAGTGCCGGCTGGATGACCTGGACTATTGTAAATTGTTCTTTTAAAAATTCTTTCGGGCTAAAATTCGTCAGTTGCCTGAACTCCCTGATAAAATGCGACTGGTCGTAATAGCCACATTCGTAAGCTATATTCGTTAAGGAATCGAAACGACAGGAATACATTAATAATACAGCATTATTAAAGCGATTGATCTTTATCAGCTCGGCGGGTGTTAACCCCATTATATTATTAAATCTGCGCTCCAATGTTTTGTAATTTGTATTGTACTGAACTGATAGCTCTTTTATATTGCTTGTAGCGCTATTGCGGATCTCGTGAATACATTTGCTGACCATTGAGTATTCGCCTGACAAATGCCGCAACTTTCGTAGTAGATATTTTTCAGTTATTGCAACTCTCGTTGTGTTGTCAAGTGCATCAAATAGTTGTTCTTCCAGTTCACGAAATTCATTTCCGAAAAGATCCTGCAGTGTGTAAAAGTCATTGGCGAAAAGATGCACAGGAATTTTGAAAAACGGATAAGTGCCTCCCAGCTTAAACCTGATACAGAAAAAGTTTTGTTTACCAGTTTGTGAAATAACTAACGACTGCCTGCGGATGCCAATGATGTGAGAGCCCTTTACTACAGATTTTTGCTCATCTTTTATTTGCGAATAATCTTCTCCAAAATTGAACATCAGCTCGATAGTACCGTCTGGTATCAGGCTTTCCTTTTCTCTGAATGGAGGTTTATCGGAATATGCTGACCAGTAGCACTCCACATAGAGAGATAGATGCTTGCATGGTTTGTATTCCTTGTATTCCATACACAAAAATATTAAGTATTGCTGCTATTGTTTCATAAAGTATAAGATAGTAGAATTTACAATCAACACTATTGCAAAAATAATAGCCAGCGTAGGTCGTCCTGATAAATATAGCAAAACTATAGACATGCCGAAAAGAATAGTTTTTAAAGATACATACAATGGAACGGGCAGTTTTATATTGGCTTTAGGAGCAAGGAATAACCCCCAGATAACTACTACCGCAACCGGCAGACCAACAGCGAGTAATGTGCGAGGCAGGATGCTCCCTTTAATATGAAATGCCCAATAACTATATGCGGCCAGCATACATAATTCAAGAAGGAAGGCGATAGCGAGATTCAGATATTTGAACATGGTAAGCATAATGTTGATGTTTTTGATAAGTCAAAATTCAACAAAAGGCGGTGAGATGCACTTGATAAAAATCAAGAAATTATGCAACCTGTTTTTTTCGCAAACGGCTGAGCGTTTCGGGTGTCATGCCCAGCATAGAAGCAATATATTGTAATGGCACCTGGTTAAATAATTCGGGTTGCTGTTCGAAAAGTATTTTATAGCGCTCTTCTGCCGATTGAGAAAGCAGGCTTGTTATCCTTGTCTCCATAAATAAAAAACAACCTGCAATAAAAAGCTTTTCCAATTCGTGCCATTTTGGAATAACGTGGCCAAGGTTATTGTAATCGCGCCCGCTTATGGAATACAATTCACAATCTGTAAGCGCCTGTATATGCCAGCGGGATGCCTGACCGAAGGTGAGACCTGCAAGGTCGGTAATAAAATAGCCGTTACCACCCATCCATTGTGTAACTTCTTTTTCGTCGGTTACCAGGAACACACGAACCAATCCAGAACGAATAAAACTAAGCTTATCACAAACGCGACCTGGTTTTAAAAAGAATTCTCCCTTCTGCAAAAAACCTTCGTGGAAAAAAGAAGTGATTGCGGCCATATCGTCTCTCGTCACCCCAAAGTATTTGGTAATATATTGTTCTAATTCCTGCATAGCTGTGGGCAAGGTAAGAATTATATAACAGCCTATTTAAAATTTATCTATTACTTTTGTCGACCTAAAAATCTGATAATAAGCCTAAAAGCAATTTTATGAAAAAGTTTTACCTATTGTTAATCCTCGCGCTGCCAATGCGCGCTCTTGCACAACCCATAATTCATAATTGTGATAATTACAGCGTTGGAGACGTGCTTACGTATGTAGATTGCGATGTAACTGGTATTGAGCCTGGTACTGGCGGCGCAAACCATACATGGGATCTATCATGGTTAGGAGCTTTCACAATAGACTCGCTTGAACGACAATACTTTTTACCAAATCCATCAGGTTCACCGTTTCCGCTAGCTAGCGTAGTTGATAGCGAATCATTTTTGGGAAACCTACTCTATATGAAAATAAATGCCGGACAAACTTCGGTGCTGGGTACATATGATGTAGGTTTTTCAGTAAATACAGAATACACAACCCCTCAAGCTCTCTCGCAGAGGCCCATTGCTTACAATGATTCTTTTCATACAACTTTTACAAGAAAGTCACCATTTCCAGAGGCAATAACAGGTTCAGGAACGGTTGATATAGTGGCAGATGGGTATGGAACACTTATACTGCCTAATGGTACAGATTCAAATGTATTGAGAGTAGTACATTATATTTCGGAAACTGACACTTCAGGAGGACACAGTTATACAACTCCACATATTGATTATTTTTGGTACGATGATAAGCATGTAGCACCTCTTTGCGTAATGTTGAGAGATAGCGTTCCTTCACTATTTATAACGTACGAAGTAATGTATCTGCAGAAAGAAACACCAGGGCTTGCCGTGAAAAATGTGGCGGCACAAAAATTTCCTGCTTTCAATGGTAACCTA